>CAYWBJ010000278.1:0-30467 GCA_964456165.1 uncultured Gemmatimonadaceae bacterium
TCGTCCGCAAGCGCGTACAGGAACTCGGCACCACTGCCTGGGAAGAACGCAAGTTCACACGCAAGCCGCTTCACATCTCGTTCATCCATGCCGTCCGCCACCATCCCTTGCGCCTCGCCTTCGCCGATCCGTCCCGCGCGAGGGTCTCCGGCTTCCAGGTGCTTGTTGGCGCGATCGCTCTCGCGCGGAGGCTGAAACGCTGCTGGCAGGGACAGGAACATGTCGGGATCCTGCTGCCACCCAGCGTCGCCAGCGCCCTGGCCAACCTGGCTGCCAGTTTGTCAGGTAGGGCGAGCCTCAATCTGAATTACACCAGCGGACGCGCCGGAATGGAATCGGCCGTGCGACAGGCTAGTGTCAGAACTATTGTGACGAGCCGCACCTTTCTCGAACTGGCGAAGGTCGAGTTGCCCGACGGGGTCGACCCTCTGTGGATCGAGGATATCGCCTCCACCATCGGCTGGACTTCCCGCGGCGTTGCTTTCCTTCTGGCCGCACTGGCTCCGGCGCGCTGGCTAGAGCGGGCCCTCAGCGGCAGGCGCATTTCCGTGGATGACGTCGTGACGGTGGTCTTCTCGAGCGGTAGCACCGGCGAGCCGAAAGGGGTCCAGCTCACGCACTTCAACATCGACTCCAACGTCGAGGCTGTCGCCCAGGTCCTCAGATTGACGGACAAAGACCGACTGCTTGGCATACTGCCGCATTTTCACTCGTTCGGCTACATGACGCTCTGGTTCTCGGCCACCCAGAGCGTCACGAGCGTTTTCCTGCCCGACCCGCTCAACGCCGTCGAGGTCGGGGAAAAGATCCAGCAGTACAAGGTGACCCTGCTCATCGCCACTACGACCTATTTGCAGCTTTACCTGCAGCGCTGTACGCCGGCCCAATTCGGATCGCTCCGACTGGTGCTCACGGGAGCCGAGAAGCTCGCCGAGCACCTCTCCAGCGCCTTCGAAGACCACTTTGGGATTCGTCCCCTCGAGGGCTACGGGGCGACGGAGTGTTCTCCTGTGGTAGCGACGAGCACCCTGGATTTCCGTGCTCCGGGTTTTTACCAGCCCGGATTCCGACGCGGTTCGGTGGGGCAGCCGCTCCCGGGCGTTTCGGTTCGCATCGTTGACGCGGACGACCTCGACACAGAGCAGCCTCCTGGTACGCCAGGCATGTTGATCGCCAGGGGCCCGAACATCATGCGGGGTTACCTCGGTCGTGACGATCTCACGTCGGAGGTGCTGCGCGACGGTTGGTACATCACGGGCGACATTGCCGTCATAGACGAGAACGGGTTCGTGACGATCACCGGTCGTCTCGCCCGCTTCTCAAAGATCGGCGGCGAGATGGTGTCACACGGCAGGATCGAGGAGGCGCTCCAGGAGGCCGCCGGCTCGGACGTCCAGGTATTCGCCGTCACGGCGGTGCTCGACGAGAAGAGTGGCGAGCGTCTCGCCGTTCTCCATACGATCGAGGAGACCCGACTCCCCGAGATCCTCGAGAAACTCTCCGTAAGTGGCCTGCCGAACCTCTTTCTTCCTCGGATCGACCAGTTCGTGAAGGTGGACGAGATGCCACTCCTCGGCACAGGAAAACTCGACCTGCGCGAGATCAGGCGGGTGGCAGCAGCATCACCGATGGCTCGATGAACGGCAGACGCTATAGGGTTGCGGTTGCTTTACAGCCAACCCTGTCTCCAAAAATGCCAAACGCGATGACGGATCAGTACGACGAATCTTTGCAGGAGCGTGTAGAGAGGCTGGAGTGCGTCGTGGCTGACCTTCAATGCACCCCTTAGTGAGGGCAAAAGGGATAGGGTCGCCGAAAAGGGCCATCAGGACACTGCACAACCTGCTCGAAGTGTGTCCGGGGGTACCCGTGCCCCGGCAATTATTCTAAGGCCGAAATGTGGGTGCGCAAACAATTCGAAATTGCCTGGCCCGATCCGATACACGGGATCGCCGTCTGTCTGCTGCCGGGGCGCGAAAAAGCTCGGCACCCTCGGGGTGCCGGGCCCCGCGGCGGCACTCTCTACTGTCATGCGGCGCGGACGGCGTTCGATTTGCTGTTGCGGGCGCTTGAACTGCCGCCTGGGAGTGAGGTACTCATATCGGCCATCACGATCCCGGACATGGTCGCCATCATACGCAGCCACCGCCTGGTGCCTGTGTCCGTCGATCTCGAAGTAGCCGATCTAACCCCAAGGATCGACGCACTGTATCGTGCGGTCACGCCCAACGCCCGCATGCTCGTGGTGAC
This sequence comes from uncultured Gemmatimonadaceae bacterium, assembly GCA_964456165.1. Classification (GTDB taxonomy): domain Bacteria; phylum Latescibacterota; class UBA2968; order UBA8231; family UBA8231; genus CAYWBJ01. Next base: position 2,251 of record CAYWBJ010000278.1, read on the forward strand.
GCATCTTTTCGGCGGCCGCTTCGATTCGGCGCCGTTCGTCGCTTTCGCCAGACAGCATGACCTGATCCTAGTCGAGGACCGCGCCCAATCGTTCAACGGCACCAGTGAGTGCTCGGTGAGCGAAGCCCACGTGGCTCTCTACAGTTTCGGTCCCATCAAGACCTGCACGGCCATGGGAGGATCTCTGGCCGTGGGGCGGGACGGCTGGCTCCTCCGCACGATGCGGAAGATCTAGGACTCCTACCCGGCGCAGAGCCGCGTTCGCTATCTGCAGCGCATCCTCAAATACAGCCTGCTGAAAGCAATATCCGGACGGACTCCCTACGCTCTGTTGTATGGAATCTGTCGCTGCTGCCGCATCGATCACGACCATCTCATCAGTCGCTCGGCGCGCAGCTTCGGCGACCGGGACCTCATCACCATTCGCCGCCGGCCAGCGCCGCCTATGCTGCGGCTGCTCAGACGCCGGCTGACTCGCTTCGATGCGCGGCGGTTGGCGGCGCGGGCGGAGAAGGGGCGACATCTGCTGCAAGCGCTGGGATCCAGGGCATGGGTCCCGGGCAGCGCCTTGGCCCAACACACCTATTGGCTCTTTCCCGTCGTAGTGAGCCAGCCAGAAAGGCTCATCGCCAACCTGAGAGCGGCCGGGTTCGACGCCACACAAGGCGAAAGTCTATGCGTGGTTCCCGCGCGGGATGACGGTCCGGAGACATTGCCGATCACGGCTGTCCGGCTTTTGGAGAAGATAGTGTTCGTGCCCGCCTACGCTCCGATGCCCGATCGGGAACTGCGCCGAATGGCGGCGGCCATCCGGCAGACGCCTATTTATTCGTTCGCCGATGAAGATGAGACAGATGGTGCTCCAACTTAGGTATCATTCCGCCGTGAAAACGACTACGAATTGGCTATCGCCAGGGTCGCGGACAAGGTAAAGGGCACGAAGCTTCTTTTACTCCACACTAACCTTCCATGTACCCCGCGTGAGCTTGTAGAACGAGCCAAGCTCTATTCAAAGCCAAAGAATGCGCCGCCTACAAGGTTTCCTATATTCCCATTCTTGGCACGGGCGATCTTGAAAGACTGGGACAACTCGCCGAAGAATTGGTGGCTAATAAGAATGGTGCATCGTGATCGATTTCCTCCTCGTGCCTCAGTCCCGAAAGTGGCCTGAAGAGTTTGGTGAAGTATTGGTGAAAATCACCCAGGAAAAGGGTAAAGAGTGACCTTAAGCATCTCGTAACCTCTTGTTTTTATTCATTTAAATCCCATTCTGGTACAATGAGTTGTCGGTGTCATTAGGGGGACGCCGCCGCCAACGCCGACGACGGACTCGAACTGCTGGCCGACGACGACGTCGAGACGGTGGTCTGTGCCTGGGTGCTGTCCGCCCTCAACGGCCTCGACGTTGCCGAGAACGTCACGGTGCGCAGCCCCGGGACCTCCTTTATCATTATGACTGGCTTGGACTTCGAGGACACGGCGGTGGAGCAGAGTCCGCCCGTCGACCCGCTCCTGGCAAAGCCATTCGACTGCGACAAAGTTAACCTGGTGCTCAACGAGGCCGCCTTGATACGCCTCGACCAGTCTGGAGGGGGGACAGATCACAATGCCTGATGCGATGGTAGTGGAGCTTCAGGCGGCGGCTCGGCAGTTGCTGGTGGATGGGTACTGCCTCCTTGAGGACCGCCTGCCTGAGGCCCAGGCCACGAAGATGGCCGCAGACTTCATCCGCATGCACGCGGATGCGGCACTGGCCGGGGACAAACACGTGCAGCCGGGCTACGAGACCTTGTTCGGGATGCTTAATCGGGACGACCGCACCTGGGATTGCGCCTTCCATCCGGACACCGTAGCCATCGCCCGCCATATCCTGGGCGGCAGCTGCCGCGTCGTTGAGGCTGCCTGCAAGCCGAATTGGCCGGGATCGGAGGGACAGTGGCCGCTGCACGTGGATTCGGCAGGTAATTTCGCGCAGGTGCCGGACGTGCCCTGGATGATTAACACGATATGGATGCTCAGCGACTTCACGGCCGAGAATGGCGCGACACTAATCGTCCCGGGCAGTCATGGTGCGCGGCTGCATCGGCCGCCGGAGGACCTGCAGCCGGACGATACCGGGATTCTGGCGGTGGAGGGGCGCGCCGGCTCGGTCCTCATGTGGCACGCCGGGGTGTGGCACGGGGCCGGGAGCAACGTCAGCGACAGCGACATCCGCGTCGGCCTGAACGTGGCGTACTACCCGCGCTGGATGAATAACTGGGTCGAGGGCGGCCACCAGCCGCTGTGGCCGGAGACCTACGGGCGTATGCCGGAGGAGTACCGCGCCCTCTGCCCCGGCAAACGCAGCCGAGATCGGGACTTGGTCTACGAGAGTTGACCGGCGCGGCGGAGGTTCACTCCAGGACCGGCAGGTGCGATTCCGACGAGGCTGGGGCCATGACCCGCTTCTGCCGCTGGCTCAATTCCCCGAAATCGGAAAGATCATAAGGTGTCCGCATCCAGGTGCAGTGCCCGGGGCTGTATTTGTAGAGGAGGGTCCGGCGCTGGTGCGAGGCTCGCCACGGCATGGTGCCGTGCATCAGGGCCTCGGTGAAAATGAGCGCATCACCGGCCTTGGCCGGTGGCTGCCGGACGTAGTGGGCCGGCTCGCCGAAACAGCGTACAGCAGAGGGCAGCAGGTCCCTGAAGTTGGACTTGTGACTTCCCGGCACGCAGCCGAAGCCGCCGTCGCCCGCGCCGGCGTCGCTGAGGAAGTAGGTGACCACAGTGAGGCCGTTGCGCATGACCCCGTCGTGGTAGGTGTAGTAGTGGGTGCCGCCGTTGCTGGGGCCGCCGTGCAGTCCTCCCCGCTCCTCCCCGCGGTCCATGATAATGGCGTAATCGTGATCGATGCGGACGGTCGGACCGATCAACTCGACCAGGTAGGGGAGGATGCGCGGGTGATCGATCAAGGCGGTGCTGGCCGGCCCCCAGGTGCTGCACTTGGTGAAATCGTTGTGCGGGTCATTGTCCCAGCCCTCTTTCAGCTGCGTGTCGACCAGTTCGTTGAGGGCGGCGAGCTCGGCGACGCCAAGCACGTTCTCGATCACTAGGTAACCTTCGAGATCAAAGAGGAATTTTTCGGTTTCATCCATAACTAAGGCCTTTAATAACAATGGTTCATTTTTTTACTAAAAACACTTTTCCCTCAAATTCCCCCTGAAAGTCGTTCGAAGAACTGGATGTCTCGATACCAGCCTATCAAGTGACGGTCCCATAATACAGAGATGGGGGGGTTGCATCGAAGCTGGAAGATAGTTGGGTGTCCATTGACGGACCAGGTACGAGCGGCTGCTTCTTGGCAAGGGATCGGCCGGGCGTCGTTTTCTTAGACTAGCGGCGTTGCTTCCTTGCGGGACTGCCGGGGGGTAATCGTCGGCGACGCGCAACTAGAAAGAGCCACGGCTGTGGCTGCGGCGCATCGAACCTTGGGCGAGGTCTTCGCGTACCAGCGGATCTTCCCGTCGCTCCCGGAGCGGCACGATCAGTGACTTCGTGTTCTTTGCTAGCAGGCAACCGCATCGGTCCGAGCGACACCCTCTAAAGCGATCCGATGGCCGCACAAATGGCCTGGTTATTCGAGCGCGAGCGGGAGATGATACCGGGCAGCGGTTTCGTAATCAAAGACGACTTCATCCGCTCGAGTGGAATGGTGGGCGTGTCCATGGTCACATCAGCGTGGTTCAGATTGAGCGGCATGTTCGACTCCTAGCGGCTTTCGTAGCGCTCGCGGACCGGATGGATCTCCGCGCGCTCGAACAGACGCGACCAATGTGTTGAGCCGTCGTCCGGCCACAGTTCGAGACGGGTTCCTTCGACCTGGGCCGGGCCGTTGCAGTCCTGCATGAAATAGTGATAGCCCTGATTGGCATGGGCAAAGTGGACGCAACCTCCGTCAGGGTAGACGATGGTGTTTATGATTCGAGGCTCTGGATGATTGTACGGTAGACCCTGCTCTCGAAAGGGTTTGAGATCCGCCTCGGGCACGCGGAATGTTTCCACCGCCGCCTCGTCGACTTCGACTCCCAGTCCCGGACCGCCGGGCACTTCGTGGTATCCGCCTACCACCTCTATTCGATCTACCGTGAGCTGGTGAGCGTAGAGATTGATACAGGTAATGGCCGGCCAGGTGGCGTGGGTCAAGACGGATCCCAGGTGGGCGGCCCAGGTGGTGGTCAGCGCGTTGCCGACCAGTTGCAGCCAGAACGGCATCTTGGCTTCGGCGGCGAGGGTGCCCTGGCGCATGAGTGCGGATTCACCGGCGCACAGCACATAGCCGTCACAAACCTCCTCGCGAATGACCGTGACGTATGGTGGCGACCCGAAGTGCATGGCGATGGGACGATTGATGGCACGACGCACCTGACGGTTCCCCAACACGTCATCCCGGGGGATCGGCTCCTCGAACATGGCGACGATGTCGTAGCGTTCCAGCTTCTTGATGATGGGAATCGCCGCCGCGGCGGTCTGAAAAGTCCCATTCGGATCCAAATCCAGCTTGAACTGGTTGGGCACGACCTGGTCGATGGCCTCCACCTGCGCGACGATATCCCACCAGGGTCGCGGCTTGAGTTTGAAGCTGGTATAGCCGTGAGCGACGGCCTCTTGTGCCTCCGCTGCCCATTGGTCGGGGGACGCATCGATCGACCACCAGGAAATCGGCACCCAATCCCTGACCTTGGTGCCCAACAACTCGTAGACGGGCACTTCCAGAATCTTGCCGACCACATCGAAGAGGGCCATCTGAAGACCGCAACCAAGAGAATCGTCGTGCATCATCAGGGCTGGACTCTGCCCCATGACCTTTTCCACGGAGTCGTCGGTTACTCGACTCCAGGTGTAGTGGACGACCGTCTCACCCCAGCCCACGTGGCCGGTATCGGTTTCAACCCTGCACAGTTCAAGGATATTCCAGTTATAGACCTCGCGAGCCGTGATCTGCTGCTGGCGCGGCGTGAACGGTATGACGACGGTGATGCGTTGGACATCGACGACTTTCATCTGTTTTTGCCCCCGGGAAGGTGGGTAGGCCGCTAGGCGTTCGGATTGAAATTCTCCAGGTCCGGTGCAATCACCAAACCATGCTGAAGATCAAACTCGACTTCGGTGGAGTGTTCGTGATAGTCGGCATCCCCGCGTATGGTTGTGTACAGCTCCTCGCCGTCCACACACATTGGCATCGTGTGCCAGACGCCCAAGTGCAGGCAGACGCCCACGAGGCCTTCACCGTAAAAAGCCCGCATTTCATTTGGTCGAAGGGGTTCCCCGACGCCACCGACGATGTAGACGGTTGGCCTGCCGTTTTCGGGGAAGAAGGATTGTCCTGCATCGGTATGGAAGGCGAAATGACCCCGCTTCAGGCCTTCCGACAGGGGGGTCCGGTTCTTGTTGGCCGCATACCAAGAGGGATCGTCCTTCGGCTCAGTGGCCGATATTTCTGAGTAGGCATGTTTTTCATACGAACTGTAGTTCCCCTTGACGATGTCGGGCTTGCGTTCCTCTACGCTGCTGATGAGATGCCCGTACGGCGCGAAGTATTCAGGTCTGAGGCGTTCGACATTTATCACGACTGGTTTCCACATGGTCTCCTCCTTCTATTTGTTGCTCTGGGCGCGGTTTTCATCCGAGTAGTTTGCGGAAGTAGTCGCGAAATGCGACCGTGTCCGTCACGTTGTTGCCACCGTACTCCAGTTCGATCCAACCCCGGTAACCGTTCCTCTCCATAACCCTGAATACCCGTTTCCAGTCAAGGGTGTTTTCTTGCAGACCACAGGTTCCGAGGCGCTTATGGACGCCGCGGGCGTGAAAGTGGCTGGAGTACTGAATCAGGCCCTCGATCTGAGCCTCGGAGTAGCCGCGCGGGTACATGTGGGCATAGTCGAGGGTTAACGTCAAGCCCGGCGCATCCCGAACCAGCTTCTCCGCCCGTTTGGGGGTGTCCGAAATTGACCCGATGTGGGGCTCGATGGCGAAGGTGATCCGGTACTCTCGCGCCCGGTCCACCCTCCAGGCCAGCTCATCGGCGGCCCGGGCCAGTGAGTCTCTGCGGCTTTCAGTCGCGAAATGGGCCCCGGGTAGGGTGGTCAGGTGTTTGCACTTGCACTCGGCCGTGTAGTCGAGGGCTTTCAGGAAAGCGTCGCGGGTGCGCCGCCGCCGCCGTGGATTCGGCTGATTGACAGCGCTCGATTCGTAGTCCAGGGCCAACTGCAGAAAGATGTCGGCGGCGACCAGACCGTGGCTGTCCAGTCTCTTTTTCAGCTTTTGCGCTGAACGTCGGACGTTCACGAATTCAATCGATGGCCGCAGATGAGAGCGGTCCTCGAACAGCCCAATGTCGACCCCCTTGATGCCCAACATGGAAATCAGCTGGAGAGCTTGGTTGTGGGGCAGATCCGGAAAAGTGAAATCGGAACAGGCCAGCTTGAGTTTCATGGTTGACAATCTCGCAAAAGGGGAGACATCCTCAGCTGGACTCCACATACTGTGGTGAGATCAAGGGCACCGATACGAGATGCCGGCGGTGAGATTGTTAAGGTAGCCTCGTTACGATTGAATCATGGTTGAGCGATGCCCAGAGCCGCGTCGATCTCAGCCTGGTAGTCGTAGACCTCACAGTTTTCCACCTCGCTCATTCTCACGGCCCGTCCCGCCACAGCCGATTCGAACACGGCGTATAGGGCGGCCACATCTTTCATTCCACAGGCTCCGTCTACCTCTACGGGACGACCGTTGAGGACGGCTTCCCCCAGTTCGTGCAGCTCATAGGCAATCAGCTTGATGTCCACCTTGGGATCGGTGTCGGTAACGCCCGTGGGAAACAGGTGCCTGGTCAGCGGATCAAGAGTCAGGTCCGGGTGGGCGGCCAGCAGCTGTTCCTGCGTCATGCTCTCTTCGTCTCGGCGTTCGAGGCTGACGCGCGTACCGCGATTGCCGAACCCTTCTATGCTTCCCCGTTCTCCCAGAATCAGGGTCCGGTCGCTGGAGCTGTGCCCGCTTATGGCGACGATGAGGTTCAACATGATGCCGCTCTCCATCCTGAACAGTGCCTGAGTCGTATCCTCAGCCGCGGCTTTGATCTCCCCGTCCATGGCCGAGAACCGTTTGCGGTAGAATTCGTATCCCAGGGACATGGACCCTGACTTACGGCGCACCGGCTCCACCATTCTGGCATCCCCGTAGACCTCGGCGATGTCGCCCAACTGATAGCGAATCATGTGGGTGAAGTGGACGGCCATGTCCAGGATGAAACCACCGCGCTCCTTTTGATGGCGCCAGGGCGTGATGAATATCTTGTCGCCGGCCCCCAGCGAGTGGAAGAGCGCCATGTGCAGGGTGCCGATCTCGCCCGTTTCCAACAGATGGCGCACGACCCGCGCGGATGGGTCCCGGCGAAAGTTCTCCGCCACTGAAATTATCCGCTTGTTGCGTGCGGCCGCCTCTACCATCAACTGGCAGGCGCGCACGGTGATGGCCATCGGTTTTTCCACCATGACGTGGAGTCCCAGGTCCAGAGCCTGGCAGACCACGTCGTGATGCACCGAGGGGTCGGTGACCACGTCAACGGCTGCCAGGTCGTCGGTGTGGCGAGCCATTTCCTCCAGGTCGGTGAACACTTGCGGCCGCACCCCCAGCAGCTCCTCCGCCTCCTTGGCTGCCAGCTCCGCGTTCTCCTGCCGGATGTCGCACAGGGCGGCCAGCTCCACGTTGGCGTAGGGACTCTCGGTCAATTCTTTCAACCCATACAGATGCCGCGTGCCCATGCCACCGCAGCCGACCAGTCCCAGACGAAGTTTTTCCATTTCAGCCGTTCCAGCCGGGGAAATTTTCCATGTCGGGCTCGAGCGCCAGGCCCCTGTCTTCGTCAAAGTGCACGTCGATGGAATGGGCGTGGTACTCCTGGTTGCCGCGGGCTGTCATGAAGACCTCGTCCCCGCGCAGGCACACGGGCATGGTATGCCAGACGCCCAGGTCCATGCAGATACCCAGCCTTCCGTCGGAGTAGAAGGCGCGCAGATCCTGCGGTTCGATCATGGGTTGAATGGGTGCTACCCAGAAAACCGACGGACCGTGGCGGCTCGGATAAAAAGACTGGCCGGCATCGTCATGACAGGCGAAGTGTGCGCGCAAACGTCCTTCGTTCAGCGACAACTTTTCCGGAAGTGGATCGGGAATGTTGCCGGTAACCTCATAGGCGGCTTCAACCAGGGCACCGATCCGCACCTCCGGCTTGGCCTCGTCGAAGGTGGCGATTGCCAGACCAAACGGTGCGAACGATTCCCGCGTGAGCTCTTCTACTTTCACTTTCAAGACTTCTAACATTTTCCGCTCCTATGGTTCATTTCCCCGGCGGTTGTCCAATGTCCTCGGTGTCAGGTCGAAGAGCGTGTCGTGGCCGCTGAAAAAGCGCTCGAACTCGTCGACCATGAGCTTGAACATCTGGGTGTAACTGGAGGCCACGACTCCGGCGATGTGCGGGCTCAGAAAGACGCTTTCAAGCTGGGTTATTTCGTGGTCGCCGAAGGGCTCGGGGTCGAACACGTCCAACCCGGCGATGAGACCTCCTCGTTTGAGCCGCGCCAACAGCGCTTCGGAGTCGACGACGATGCCCCGTGACACGTTTATGAAGACCCGGCCGTCGGGTATCAGCTCGAGCTCTCGCTGACCGATCATCCCTTCCGTAGCCGGTGTTTGCGGCACCAGGGTGACGATCACGTCGCACTGGGTCAGGACGTTGTCCAGTGAGGTCTTGAGAAAACCGACCGCATCTGCCATCTCGCCGGTGAGATAGGGATCGTGTACCCAGATTTCCGTTTCGAACGGTCTCAGCAGTTTGATCAGCTGTCGGCCGATGTGGCCACAGCCGATGAGACCCACCCGCTTGCCGGTCAATTCGCCGTTGACATAGCCCGGGTCGGTCCAGTCGACGAGGGTGCCCATGGTGCGGGAGATGATGCGGCGGAAGTGCTGTCCGGCATTGCGTAGACAGATGAGGATGAGTGCCAGAGCCCATTCAGCCACCGGGTAGGAGGAGCCGTTCGTGGTGTCGACCGCGCGTATGCCACGTGCCCAGGCCGCTTCCACGTCGATGCGACCGGCGAAACGGTCACCCTCGATCTCGCCGATGATTCTCAGGTTGGGGGCTTTCTCCATGAGCCTGGCGTCGATGACGGGAGAGCCCGAGGAAACCATCAAACCCTCGACGCGCTCCAATCGCTGAGCGAGTTGCCGCGATACGTCCGGATCCTCTCGGACCTGGTAGATTCCCCCCACTTCGGACTCGAACAGATCGACGTCAGCCAGGCATTTCAGACGTTCCAATTCAACGGCGGTCAGGTAGCGCTCCCGCACGCTTTCGCCGGCAACGATCAAGACCTTGGGTCGTGTGTCCATAGCGGCTCCTGGCGATCTGCACCGCCCTGCCGGCAACGATCCCTGTGGCAAGGCCTGTGCCGACTATTGAACTGCATTTGTACCTTAGAGCGCAAATCTGCGGGGATCGAACGCTGCTGCCAGATCAGGGGGTTGTCAGGGGGCTTCCCGCAGGCGTAACAGTTTACCGCCGCCCGCCACCAGATGCATTTCCGCCCGCGACCCGTCGGAGACTGATTGCCACTGTAGCGACCGAGTGTCGAACTCCTCCAGCGCTCCTGATCCGACTACCGTCGTCGTGATCCCCTGTCCATGGTCCAGGTTCACGATCAGAGCGTGAGAGACCTCGTCCGATGAACCGAAGTAGCCGAAGATGACGCCCTTGTCCTGCTCCTCATTGAACGGAGGATCTACTGCGAAGGTGGCGTCATCCGGCAGCCTATCGATGTGCCAGCCAGGAACCCCTCGCCCGGAATGGTACACGGCCAGGGAAGTCAGCGGTTGCAGCTGCTCGGCGACGGCGACGAACTCAGGGTGAATCTCACGCAGCGCCTCGCCCAGCGGGGACAGCGGCGCGGCGGCGTCGGCTTCCGCGCGCTCCGGCGTCCACTCGATGTCTTCGAATCCGGAAATCCCGCCCTGGAAATCTGAGTAGGCCCAGTAGACGAAATGCATGATGCCCTGGCCGCCGTAGGCCAGTGTTGTAAAGCCCAGGAACCTGCTCTCGTCGCCGTTGGGTATGCGGTGGGACGTACCCATGGAAACAGCCTGAATGACGTTGATGAAGGGAATGCCCCCGTACAGTGCCGCCTCGCGCACGAGGTGCAGATTCATGAAGTACTGATTGCCGTCGTCGTTCGTGTAGAGGCCGTAGTGGTCATAGCTGATCAGGTCCGGCTTGACGATATCGACGTACTGACGCAGGTGCTCCCGGTAGGCTTCGACGGTGCCTCCGGAGGTGCCCAGCGCCCCAGCGCCGGCGTAGGTCGGGAGCAGGTTGATGTGGGCCAGGTGCGTGGGATCGCGCTCGCGGATGTAGGCGACCATCCTGGCGAACTCCGGGAATCTCTTGGCGCTGGGCTCGTCCGTGATCGCGTAGGAATACAATGCCGGATGGTCCTTCACGGCGTCGACGATCTCGTCGATCCTGGCCTTGGCTGTGGGTTCGTCCAGGTTGCCGGGCTCCCTCATGTCCCAGATGAGCAGGTCCATCCGCAGTCCGTGGGCGTGGGCAACGTCAAGGTCATCGATCGTCGTTCCCCAGGCGAGCGTGAACCCTCCATCCACGAGCTTTCTGGCCATCCCGTGCGTGAATGGCCCCCATCTGCCTCCTCCGCCCCCGGGACCGTGGTAGTAGCCGACGATGGGTGTGCCCATTTGCCAGATACTCTCCACCGTTTCGCGTAGTACGGTGAAATCGACTACCGAATTCTCCTGAAAGACTAGGCCATGCTCCTCAAAAGGCACCATTCCCGGTCCTGAGATATTCACTCGATAGGTCGGCGGATCTTGCTGGGCGACCGTTTTGCCCGCCGTTGCGCCCGCAAAGGGCCGGCCGCCGGCACCGTCGCTGAGAACCATCTTCCTGGATTCGCCGAAGCCGTCTGTGGTGAGTTTGTAGAGGTAAACCCCCGCAGCATTCCCCCGGCCTGCGTCATCCAGGCCATCCCACGTGGTCGTATGGAACCCGGCCTGCTGCGGTGCATCGATCAGCGTCCGCACTCGCTGTCCGAGATTGTTGTAGACTTCGAGTCTCGTGTGACCGGGGGTGGTGAGATCGTAGGAAATGACGGTGGTGGAATTGAACGGATTCGGATAATTCTGACGTAACCGGAAAGATCTGGGAGTCTGGTGATTCTCCTCTATCGCCGTAGCAATGGCCAGATCAATCCGGTAGCCACCATCAGCATCTGCAATATCGCTGTGCACCTCGAAGGCGTCGTCCTCGTTTGTGAAGGTGACCAGCGCCCCGGCAACGGGTTCGTTGGCAGTCTTCTTGACCGTGCCCGTTACGACGACCCCTCGTGCCGGATCAATATGGCAAAACAGCACCAACAACGACGCGAGCAGCGAGCGGCACAGAGGCTTAGTCATTTGAATCTCTCCCGGATTCTTGATTTGCGCCGGGCGTCGAATTGATCCATATCAATGACAACCGGGCTTCATGCAACCGGGAAAATTGCCTGCTTTACCTAGCACAGGCAAGTCCTATTTCGAGGCTACTTGCGAACGGCAGACAGCTGTGCTGCCTGCATCCGTTCCCGCGCCCTGAGGGAGAGTAAGATGGCTAGGATTCTGCGACAAGTCACAGTCGTCCGCGACGGCAATCATAACGCCTTCACCGATCTCCAATTCTGGCAGGGCTGCTATTGGGTTACGTACCGCAAAGGCGCCGGGCACATATCGATGGATGGGGCCGTGGCGCTTTCCGTGTCCGCGGACCGCACGCGATTTCGCGAAGTCGCGCACGTTCACGCGCCCGGCGACAACCGCGACCCCAAGCTTTTTCCTGTAAACGAGAATCGCGTTGCCCTGTACTTTCCGAGCTGGGTGCGCGGATATGAGGCTAGGGAGTTGCAGCAGTACATCACTTTTTCGGGTGACGGCCACGTCTGGGAGAAACCTGAACCCATTCTACCACCCGGGCACTGGCTCTGGCGCGTCAGACGACATGACGGTCGCTATTACGGACTGATCCAGAATCTGACCCAAGGGCAGGGGGATGAGGAAGATCCGCACCAGCTCGATTTGGCGGTGAGCGAGAATTTACTGGACTGGGAAATCATCACCAGGGTCGGCGAGGAATACGGCCTCAACGAAAGCGATATCCACTGGTGGGACGATGGCGAAGCCTGGATCGTCGCGCGCAGCGCGACCAAGCACTTCGGCAGCTGCTTCTGCTCGGCGGTGCCACCCTACACAGACTGGAAGGTTGTCGAACTAACGCCAATGGTGCATGCGCCCGTCTTCCTGCCGGTTGAAGGAGAGCTCTACGTCGCCGGCCGCAACATGCCGGCTGTTGAGGGGGATGCGACCTTTCCCTTCAAGTCAGCCGGCGTCGGCCTGTGGCGGGTCCAGCGCGGAGCCCTGGAAGCTGTCCTGCGGATTCCGGCTACCGGCGATTGCTCCTATCCTGGCATGGTTGCCGACCCGCAAGGCCGCGTCTGTCTCAGCTATCACTCGCAGCACGCTTATCACATGGGGGTGTTATCACCTCCTTCGAGGGTGCAGCCGCATCCCGATAACACGGCATCCCTGCTGGAGGCCGTCGACGTGTATTTCGCCGAGCTCGAGCTTGCGGACGGCGGTGAGTGGTGGGCCCAGACTCACTCCGATCCGGCAAAGACGCCGAAGCCGGAGTAGTGCTATGCTCCGAGGCTACTTCGGCTGCACCCAGATCTCCACCTCGTCGATGACGATCTCTCCGGAGACCTCAAGGTCCCCGTTGATCAGCGTGATACTCAGCTCGTTCTCACCGAAAGTCATCGCGGCGGGGGGCACCGGGTACCAACGCAGATCGGTTGGCCGGTTGGCCATAAACCTGGTATCAGACGTGCCCAGCAGCGCCGGCGTCAAGACCATGCCGTTGAGCTGGACTTCCACTTCATCCCCTTCGGTCAGACTGCCGCGCAACAGGAGGGTGGCCCCGACAACGGCATCCATGCGCTCGTAGAGCCGGAACCGGTACCCGCCCGATGGCTTCGGTGTGCCGCGGTCGAGGACGACCCGCACGGCCTTGACCGCCCCGGTCGTCCAACCATCCGGCCCGGCCTCCGCATCCCGTTCCCAGGCCAGGCGCTTCCATCCGTCTTCTGGCAGGTCTCCCTCGGGCTGATCGGCCAGTACCTTTCCCCAGTTTTCCTCAGGGGGGTCGAAGACATAGTGCCGCTCGCCGCCGGCCACTTTCTGGGGGTCGCGCAGTTCGTGGAGTATCTGCAAAGCCTGCGGGTAGAACGGCGGAAACCGCAGGAAACCGACGTAGTGGTTGTAGATGGAGATGCCGTCGGCGCCGGCACCATAGAAGGTGTGGGCCAGCGCCCTGCTGTTGGAAGCAGTCATCGTGCTCTGCAGTATCCGTCTTCTGCGGTCACTGACCCAGGGGTGCAGCCCCGGATACAGCATGCAGTGGCTGCTTCGCGTCAGGGCGCCAAATTCCGCGTACGGAGCGTTGAAGTCGGAGTACATCGAGTTCTGGGGGCAGAGATTATCTATGAGACCCTCGGCGATCCACGTGCGCACATCCAACCCCTTATCCAGGCACTCATCGAGAGAAGAGAACACCCTGGCCCCTAACAGCATCTTCCCCCGGGCCCTGGTCTGACTGCTCTCGTCCAGCAGGCCGCGGAGACGACGCACCAGATCGGTCATCAGGTGGGTGCGCTGCCGGCCCTCGGGAGACGGGAAAAAGGCGGGTTCACGGAAGGTCAGTTCGAGACCGTCCACATCGAAGTGGTTCACGAGCTCCCGCGCCACATCGACGATGAACCCGCGCACCTCGTCGAAGGTGAAGTCGAGCATCCTTCCTTCATATAAATCCCGGTTGGGGCCTGCCTCGCGAGTATCCGGCAGCCACCACTCCGGGTGTGAATCGACGAACTCGGCGCGATCGGGAAAGTGGGCACGTCCGTGGTTGTCGTTCATGCGAAAGCCGGCCACGAACGTCATGCCGCGCTTGTGACTTTGCTCAAGGAGCACCTGCAAGGGTTGAACACCTGCGTCCAACAGGGGCAGAAATCGCCGGTGCTGGCGGCGTGGGTCGTACTGAAACTGGTCTGAGCGCCAGTAGATCGTGCACCCCTTGTGGTAGGCATCCTGCTGGAAGATGTCGACGCCGCTGTCGGCGACCATATCCACCCAGCGCCGAAGATCGTCAGCCTCCACCGGGTCTGGCAGCAAACCGACGGCGATGCTGGATGGATCGCTCACAAAGTGGATACGGCGGGTGCCGCGTGGAGCCATATCGACTGGGCTATCTTTAGAGGGCTTCATATAGTTCCTTTACTCTCGCCAGGGGCTGGGCAACACCCGCAGCGTTCGAAGAGCATCATGGCTCTGCCTGGCGGAGCATCGCCCGCCGGGTTTACTTTTGAGGCGCTCAGCGGTTATAAAATAGGTTGCCGTAGCTCCGTTCAGGGTTTTTTTTGGGGGTTTTCGACGGCCTTGACGGCGGGTACCCTGCGTTGGCGGTCGTCCGGTGTATGCTGAGGACCCTAAACCTCTGCGGGAACATCTCATTTCTCAGGAGTTGCACATGCCGCTCAATCTGAACCACGCCGATTTGATCATAGATACCCCCGCCATTCCGCCGGCTTGGGCTCTCATGGAGCGCGAGCTGATTCGTGCCCAAACCCGTGCCTGTGAAACCTTCTTCGCCAAGTATTTCGACGAACGCGGCTATCTCAAATGCATTCCGCGCTGGGGTGGCAACGACGGTCCCGACGATGCCATCGAAAATCTCTGGCACTGGCCGACCCTCTATGTCCTGGGTGGCTCCGATTCGATCATGGACATGTGCAAGCTGGCGTGGGAAGGCCATGTGCGGCAGTACACGGAGGCAAAGACGACGGAGGTCCCCTTTGCCCGTGACGGAATGTACTACAAGGAGTTCCCGGTGATGTTCGACTGGGTCCACAACGCCGAAGGGCTCACCACCTTCAACCACCACGGTCTCTTCGATCCGTATGAGCGCAGTTTCCATGACCGCGTGCGCCGCTTCGCCGGTTTCTACATGAACGAAGACCCGGACGCACCCAACTACGATCCCGACCACAAGATCATCCGCAGTCTATTCAACGGCAGCCGTGGCCCGCTGTTGCGAAAGGCGACGGCCATCGACTGGGCTGGCGATCCAATGGACCAGGTGGAGGGGCGCTTCGTGGCCGTCCACGGCGAGCGCAACTGGAAGGAGATGCTCGAGCACTTTGCCGATTACACCGATATCATCGGCGATCACCCCTCGAATCTGGTCGCGACCGCGCTCGGCTTCAACGCCTACGCCTTGACCGGCGAGGCCAAGTACCGGGACTGGGTGCTCGAGTATGTCGATGCCTGGTGCGAACGCGCCGACCAGAACGATGGCATCCTGCCCTCCAATATCGGACTGGACGGGACCATCGGCGGCGCCTGCGACGGGAAGTGGTACGGCGGCTGCTACGGCTGGAGCTTCACCATCCAGGTGCCCCCGTCCTACGAGCCGAGCAGTCGCTCGTCCGTCTTCCGCAGCATCACCGGTTTCGGTAACGCCCTGCTGCTGACCGGAGACCAGCGCTACGTCGATGTCTGGCGCGGCATGCTCGACTCGGTCAATTCGAACAAGAAGGTCGTGGATGGCCAGGAGATGTATCCGCACATGTACGGCGATGATGGCTGGTACCAGTTTTCGCCTCAGCCCTATTCGCCGGGAGCCTTGGACATCTACTACTGGTCTATGGATCGCGCTGATCTGTCGAGGTTGTCGACGACGGAAGGTTGGACCGGTTATCTCGAGGGCAACAACCCGAGTTACCCTGAAACTGCCTTCGGTGAAGACTTCGAGACAGTGCGTCGCAAGATGGACTGGGTGCTCAACGACACCATGACGACGGACACGAGGCTCTCCGACAACACCAACAAGTACAACCCCGCCACCGTGACCAGCCTCGTCCATCTGATGCTGGGTGGGCTGGCGACCGAGCACAGCGGACCGCTCCACTGCCGTGTGCGCTACTTCGACCCTGCTCGACAGCGGGCCGGCCTGCCCGAGGATGTCGGCGCTCTGGTAGAGCGGCTCGGCCCCGACTCCATGACCCTGCATCTGGTCAATCTCCATCAGTCCGAGGAGCGGGATCTCGTAGTGCAGGGTGGAGCCTACGGTGAGCACGAGTTTACCGACGTGACCGTGGGAGACCACCGGGTGGACCTCGACGGCACCACGTTTAAGGTGCGACTGGCGCCAGGCGCCGGCGCCGTCCTGGAGGTCGGCATGAAACGCTACGTGCGGCAGCCCACCTTCGCCTTTCCGTGGGACCACGGTTTCGGAGTTCAGCAGTAGGCGGCCAACCTTTTCTGCCTGGCCTTCCGCTTGCGCGCCGTAACAGCTTTGCCGTAAAGAAACCTTGGAGTAGAGATTCGGTCAGGAGAGATTCCCGGCATGATCAGGACGCACAATCCTCTTTTCGCCGCCGCGTTTCCTCTTGCGGTGGGGTCACTGCTGGCCACTGCTCATATCAGCCACGGAGACAGTCCAACCATCAAGGTATCGAAGGGGCCATAGTGGCTGAAGTTTAACGCGCAGGAGGCGCTTTTCGATGCTTATTGTAATCCGTGGTTTCGCTCTTCTCATAGTTTATACAGGAGTGTTGTGCCTTGTTCTGCTGCAGGCGTGCGCTCCCTCAGCCATGAAGACGAAGGCTCCCACGCCGGTCACCGAATGGGAGCTCGGCGCTCCTATTGTGGGTTATTACCACGGCCCTGGGGGCGGCCAGGATACCCGATTTGGTCCGCTGACACACGGAACTGCCCAGAGACTGGTCGAGGGGGGGTTCAACCTGGCCTGGGGAACCACCGTGGAAGATCTCGACATCGCCCACGCCCATGGATTGCGTGTAGATCTCATCAATCGGGACTTGAGAGATCCTGACAATCTCGACGACCCGGTCATCAGGGCCAGGATGGACTCGTTCATCGACAGCGTCAAAGACCACCCGGCTTTGTATTCGTACCAGATAACCGACGAGCCTAGCGCGGTCAGATTCCCGGAGTTCGCCAGGATTGTCGAATACCTGCGCGAGCGTGATCCTGCCCATCTATCGCACATAAACCTGTTTCCGACGTACGCCAGTGCTGTTGCACTCGGAACGGCGGGGGGGGCCGTCGAAGCCTACAGAGAACACCTGCGTCAATTCGTCGATGTGGTGAAGCCGGACCTGATCAGCTACGACCACTACAACCTCTACACGGACGATGGTGAAGGCCCCACCCTGCACGAAGACAATCAGTACTTCATGAATCTGGCGCTCGTGCGCGAGGCATCGCTGTACGGCGGTATCCCGTTCATCAACGTCATCCAGGCGGTTAGTGTCAGCGTCTCTCACCGTATTCCGGACGGCGACGAGTGCCGGTACCTGGCCTATACCACGCTGGCTTACGGCGGCCTTGGCATTTCACATTTCACCTACTGGCCCTACGGCGATTTCCACGGAGGCATTTCAGCATTCGAGGACATCGGGTGGGATGCCGAGCGTGCCGCTGCCGATGCCTCGGCGCCTTTGACGCCGCTGGGGGAGGCGGTACAAAAAATTCATCCCGAATTCGTCGCTGTTGCAGAGCAGTTGCAGCCGCTGGTGTCGCTCGCAGTGTACCATTCCGGTCGCTCCCCCGCTGGTACGTGGCCGGTGGATGCACTCCCGGCCGACGCCGCCTTTTCGTTGGATCCCCCGTTCGATCCGGAGCAGGACTTGGGCGTTCTCTGGGGCTACTTCGGTTCCTCTGGCGAGGACTCGTCCACAAAAGAGGTCACGCACGTCCTGGTGGTGAACCTAGACCACGGGCAACCGATCACGACGATGGTAGTCGGCCCTGGAGCGCTGGAGGAGTTCGATTCCCAGACACGAGCCTGGCGCCCGGCCTCGGATGGGTCGCAGGCGCGGATTAAGCTGCTGGCCGGTGGCGGCAGACTGCTGCGTCTGCAACCGACCCAGTAGTCGCGCGATCAGGGAATCACGGGCAGCAGGATGCGCGACGGGTGCTCGCGCGAGTGGTGCACGGTCTGTCGTGCCGCTCGCATGTCGGCGTCCACACCGATTGCGTGGCCCGTGTTCGGGTTGCGGTCGAAGCGGGGGAAATTGGATGAGGAAATCTCGAGGCGAATCCGGTGCCCCTGGCGAAAGACGTTGGCCGTCACACCGACCTCGATCGTGTACTCGTAAACGGTACCGGGTTCGATCAATGTCGGGTCGCTGAGGCTTTCGCGGTAACGCGCGCGGAGGATGCCGTCGCACAGATTCATCGCGTAGCCCGTCTCTGACACGTCCACGAGCTTTGCCGTCCAATCGGTGTCGGGGGCGTCACTGGCGGCGTAGAGCATCAGCTTTATCGGCCCCGTGATTTCAGTATCTGCTGTGAGTGGCTCGCTGGTGTAGCAGAGGACGTCACGGCGCATTTCGACAGGCCGTTGATCGTAGGGGCCCCATGGAACGATGTCGGGCGAGCAGCAGTTATTGCCCCCGAGCGTCTGCACCGGATATTCCGGATCGTAGACGAACTGGTCCGGCGGCTCTCCGTCAGCGGCTTCGAGCGCTAGGGTGCCGTCGCCGCCGGCCGTGTTGGCGTTGCCGCCCGAACGCAGATGCCATTCCTGCCAGTCGGTGCGTGCCAAGGGCCATTCGTGTTCGTCGCGCCACTCGTTGATCCCCATGATGAACAGGCGCAACGGCGGTTCGTCGACGATGCCGGTGTCGATGCCCTTGAGCCAGTAGTCGAACCAGCGCTGCTCCAGCGCCTCGAGGTCGACCATCGATTGGGCCCCGAAATCGACATCGCCGGTGTGTGTACTGAGGCTCAGATGGTGTGGCCATGGACCGACGATTAGTTTGCTGCGCCGTGCCTCAGGGGACTTGCCGCGCTCGCGCAGGCCGTTCCAGTTGTCGAACGATCTAGCGGCATAGAGGTCGAACCAGCCGCCCATCTCCAGCGCCGGCACGGCGATCTCGTGGAACTTGCGCTCGATGTTCATCGCGTCCCAGTAGTCATCATCGGTCGAGTGCTCGATCCAGTCTCTCCAGAACCCGACATCGTCACCGGCCTTCGCTGCTACCTCGGCAAGTGGCAAACTGTGGAAGGCTTCCGTCCAGTTGTGGAAATCGATGGTCTGCGCGGTGCGGGCGCGTGTGCGCATCCCCCAGGTGATGGCGACACCGAGTTGAAAGGCGCCGCCGGGGTAGAGCAGGCCGTTGAAGTAGTCGTTGCACATGACACGCGGCGCCATGCAGGTCAGGAATTCGCTGCGCAACGGCGCACTCATCCACTGCACACAGGCCATGTACGAGGCCCCGAACATACCGATCTTGCCGTTGCTCCAGGACTGCTGGCCGATCCACTGCTGGGTGTCATAGCCATCCTCCGGCTCATCGACGAAGGGATAGAACTGCCCCTGTGAATCCCAGCGTCCGCGCACGTCCTGGAGGACGCAGGCATAGCCGTCGTTGGCCAGGCGGCGGGCTTTTTCGATAAAGCGGTCGAGGTTGTTGTTGTACGGAGTGCGCATCAAGATGGTGGGGAATTGCTCTCCAACCGCTTTGGGCAGGTACAGATCGGCAGAGAGCTCGACCCCGTCATGCATGGGCGTCTTTACGTCCAGATGCATCTCAACGTCGTAATGGCGCTGCATACTCTACGGCTCCGATTTGTTCTCTGTGGATTTTGGGGAGCGTGCTCCATCGGCGGGTCGAATCGCGTTCCTACCGCGGCGCCGACTTGACTAACCTAACCAACCGCGGTTACGTGCACTACCTAGAACGGCAGACATAATGTGACGAGTGCAGTACCAGATCGGGAGACACGAAGAGTGATCGTAGATACGCACGTGCACATATGGGAGGTGCCCCCAATCGCCCCTGTGGGGCCCACCGGGCCCAGACAGGCAGGCGTGCTGACTGAGTCCGCGCCCGCTGAGCTGCTGGTGGAAGACATCGATGCCCATGGTGTAGACTGGGCCGTAATCGTGCAGACATCGTCCTCGACCTGGGATAACGGCTACATCGCCGACAGCGCCCGAAAACATCCGGACCGGTTCATCGCGCACGGCATGGTAGATCCCCTGGATCCGGACAACGCCACCACGGCGGCATACTGGATGGATGAACGCGGCGTCGTCGGCTTTCGCTTTCATCCACTCTACTACGAGGTCGACGATCCGGCGGAGGGCAAGATCCTGATGAGGC
Source organism: uncultured Gemmatimonadaceae bacterium (assembly GCA_964456165.1). Classification (GTDB taxonomy): domain Bacteria; phylum Latescibacterota; class UBA2968; order UBA8231; family UBA8231; genus CAYWBJ01. Next base: position 22,578 of record CAYWBJ010000278.1, read on the forward strand.
CGGATAATGCGGCGATGTTCGAGGCGATCTCCGAGCGTGGGGGAATCATCCAGATTCATAGTCGTGCGCACCACGCCGACCAGCTGGACTTCGCGGCCGGCCGCTATCCCGATATCACCTGGCTGATCGACCACATGATGTACCCGCAACCTGAGTGGGCGGCCGAAGACTGGGCACCGTACAAACAGGTGCTGGCATTGGCAAAGCATCCGAACGTCTACATGAAAATCTCTGATGTGCACAACCGTTCCAACGAAGGATTTCCCCACAGTGATATGCACGAGGTCGTGAAGAGGGCGACGAATGCCTTCGGTGTCGATCGCTGTCTGTGGGGAACGGGCTACCCGGGTTACCTGCGCACCAAAAATAACTGGCCGCCATTGGATGGAGAGCTGCGGATTGTGCGTGAGGCGTTCGACTGGCTATCGGAAAGTGACCGGGCGAAGATTCTGGGTGGCAACGCGGCGCGCATATGGCAGCTGTTTTGAAATGCTCGGGGCTTGTCTGGTTGGCATCCACCTGGATTGGAGTGGCCACTGCCATGGCAGCTTCACAACCCTTTACACTTGCCGCTCCCGATTCGCGATCGACCGCTATTCTGATCGCGCCGACGGCTTCCGAAAGGACCCGAACGAACGCCGCAGAGCTGGCCGAGTTCATCGAGCAGATGAGCAGTCAGCGTCCGCCTGTCAGGACCGAAAAGGTAGCGGGAGAGGGCGTCATCTACGTGGGCACAGCGGCGGAATTTCCCGCCGCGCCGCGCCTGGGAGATCTGCACGGCGAGAGTCCGGAAGCCTTCGTTCTCCACAGCACCGCGGACCGCTTGTACATCGTCGGCAACACCGACCTCGGGGTGCAGGTGGGAATCTTCACGCTGCTGCGGGAACTCGGCTGTCGCTGGTTCTTTCCGCACGAAGCCTGGACCGTCATCCCCGAACGTCCAACGTTGCAGATCGATCTCGACCGTATGGAGAGTCCGGACTTCGACTACCGGCGCATCTGGTACGGCTGGGGGGCACGCACCGAAAAGCTCGCCGCCGACTACGGGGCGTGGAATCGGCACAACCGCTTTCCCGGGTGGTTCGGGATCGCCTGCAGTCACGCCTGGGCCCAGTTCGCCCCGGGCAGCCTCTTAGAGCAGAACCCGGAGTACTTCGCGCTCAGAGGCGGCACGCGGCAGGGTCATCAACCATGCACGACCCATCCGGATGTAATCCAGCTCGCGACCGACCACGTGATCAAGACCTTCACGGAGGAGCCACTGCGCAACATGGCGCCCTTCGATCCGAACGACAATGGCGAGTTCTGCGAAGAGGAGCGCTGCCTGGCGGTGGGTACCATCAGCGACCGCGTCTTTCTGTTCGCCAACACGGTAGCGGAGCGCGTTACTACCCGGTTTCCCGACAAGTACCTGGGATTGCTGTCTTACGCGTGGCACACCGACCCGCCATCTTTCGAGCTGCATCCGAATGTCTATGTGCAGCTCACCAGAGGCTTGCGTCGGACAAAGATGACCTGGGAGGAGCAGATCGCCGCCTGGTCCAAAAGCGCGAAGGCCTTCGGCATCTACGATTACTTTTCCCTGCACGAGTGGGACGGGAGTATGCCGGGTAAGGCCAAGGGGGGCAATGTCGCCTATCTACGCAAGAACATCCCGCACTTTCACAGTCTCGGTGCCACCACGCTGGACGGACAATCAGGGTGCAATTGGGGTCCCAACGGCCTCGGGTACTATCTGACGACTCAATTGACGTGGAATGTGGACGCCGATGTGGACGCCATCGTCGACGATTTCTACACGACTGCGTTCGCCGATGCCGCTGGGCCGGTGCGACGGTTTTACGAGCGGTGGCAGGACAGCAACGAGATGAGCGAACGCACTCTCGTGCTGGCGTACCGGGATCTGGCTGCGGCGCGCGAGCTGGTGGCAACGCCCGGCGTCGAGGGGCGCCTCGATCATCTGATGATGTACCTGCACTGGCTGCGTTTGAAGCACGAGTTCGCCCTGGTTGAGGACCGGCAGGTGATCTTACCGCTGGGTCGAGAACTGATCCAGTACGCCCGCAGGATCATGGATACGGGCCTCATCCACTCCCAGGCGATTGTCCTCGGCTGGGATTACTACAAGAGGCAACGCGGTGCCCATGGCTACGAGAAGGTCACCGAGCTGGACGGCGTGACCGACGAGATGGTGGAGAGTTGGAAAACGGACAGGACCGACATTCCCACACACGACGAGGTCGCCCGGCTCTTCGACGAAGGCCTGAAGAGGTACGGCGATCGGGATGTGCTGGAGGAGCTGCCAACGCAGTGGTCGCGGGATCTCGTTCCGGTCGAGGTCCAGGTATCAGAGCCGTTGCTGGAACTGCTCGGTGACCACGCGGAATCGCCATTTTTTTTCGAGCAGGCCTTCCACTACTTCAAGACTGAGGCCGGAGAGGTGCTGACACTGCCGTTCATCCCGTTCTCCGATCACACCCTGGAAGGCCATTGGACACTCGAGAGCCTGGAGACGGGCGAAGTAGTGGAGGAAGGTGACATCCAGGCGCATCAGGGCAGGGCGCAACTCAGGTTGCAGATTGCGCGCAAGGGGCTCTATGTGCTGGACCCGGGGAATGACTCAAGCAAGGGCGGGCGGCTCGAATTCGGCCGCCGACACCTGGTAGTAGAGGCGTCCCCGGAGCGCGAGTTCATGGCGTTGTACCCGGCAACTCCGACCCTCGATCAACCGCTCTACTTCTTCGTACCGCGGGACACGGAAATGTTCGTGGTGCGGGTTCACGCCTCCACCAGTCACGAAAGCGACGTGCGTTTCTATGGACCGGATGGCCAGCTCGTCTCCGAGCATCTGAAACTGGTCACGGGCGCGGACCTCTCTGTTCCCGTGGATGTCCCGGTCATGGTACCGGCTGGAGCCGACGCCGGCATCTGGGCGTTCTCGGTCAGCCGCAGTCCCCGCGCTATCATTCAGCTGCGGGGTGTCCCTCCTTATCTGGCCCGCCACCCTGATGAGCTTCTGACCCCTCGAGAAGCGTTGGGAGCCCGTTGAAAACCCCCAATTTGGCCTGAGGGTGGCCCTTTTGAGCGATCTCTGCGGTTATGCTCACTTGCCGCATCTCACTTGATGCGGACAAACCTGCCGGTTCGGATCGGTCGCACGCCTTGATTTAGGCCGAAATTGCTCGCCCTCAGATCTAAAGCGGATTTATCAACGGGTTCCTACGCCGCTGAAAATCAGAACGTCATCACCTGGTTGTAGCTCCCACCTAAGAGATAGTCGATTCCGTACCAGATGCCGGCAGTCACGAACTGGCCCAGGATCAACCCTAGGAAGAAGGGTCGGCTGCGCAGGTAGAGTTGGGGGCCGCCGTATTTGATGATCGCAGACTTGATGAGCCAAGCAAGCAAGACGCTGAAGAACATCATGCCGAAGACGGCGCTGGTGGGAAAACCGAGCGGGTGGATGGGCCACCACGAAAAGCGCTGGCGGGCGAACATCAGCAGGCCCATGATGGTGGCACCGATCGCAGTGTATCCCCAGTTCTGCCAGTGGGGACCCTCGATAGAAGCGAGGCGGGCAGCGGCGATCTGAAAAGGGTAGCCCGAACTCCTGAAGAAGAACTGGTCCGCATTGATGCCGCCGTACTGGTAGGCCAACTCGAGGATCGTCCACACCGAGCAGAGTAGGGCGACGACGATGGCCACCAGCATCGCCCAGAACACGAGACGCATGCCCCTCTTTATCGTTTCTGTGGCCAGTTTCAGGGCGTTCGACGAGGAGGCCATGACGAAGGTCAAAATATCGGAGGCCCAGACGTAGGTGAAGGCGAAGGCCACGATTCCGGAGCTTCCGAGGGCGCGGGTGCCGAAGCCGGCCGTGATGAAATCGGAGGCGATCATGGGAGGGAAGATGAAGGCGAGGCCGCCTTCGGCGACGATGCGGGTAATGCCAATGAAGAGGATGAAGACGAAAAAAATGTAGATCGGTGTGATCCAGCCCGGCAGCCCCGACTGCCACAACCACACCCCGACGAAAGTGAGACTACCAAGCAGCAGCAGTACGGCTGCTCGATACGATAGGATCTCGTCATCGTCTGCAATTTGATCCACTTCGGGCCCACGACCGAAGGCTTTTTTGAATACCTGTCGCAGATGGCCGCGGGTCCGCCACAGGCCGAAGAGGACGAGCATAAGGACGGCGCCGAAGCCCTGATGGACGACGATGGTGCCGGTGTAGGTGCTGTAGCCGCCCAGCAGAGGGTCGAACTGCTCGACCCCGAGCACATTGAGGATGCCCTGCTCGAGGGTGTTGAGCAGGAAGAAGAAACAGAGGCCGAAGGCAATTTCGCGGCTGATGAAGTAGGAGAACCCGAGCATCTGGAAGCTCAGGTTCAGTGGGATATTCACGGTGCCGCGGAACAGGGGAATCGAGGCGCCGTAGAGCGACGCCGCCGGGACGCTGGGATCGTAGTGGTGCAGGCCAGTGAGGGTTTGCAGGATTGCCGGAATCGCAAAGCCGGCCCACATCAGCGGATTCTTGAAGAGGGGGCTGATGATGGATGGCCGTTCGTCGTTGTTTCGAATCATGGAGATTGGCAGCTGAACGAGCGGGTACACCAGTCTCTCGCGCTCGACCCACTGCCTGCGCAGGATGACGGTGATGGCGATCATGGCCAGGTAGACGGCGGTGATGAATGACAGCCAATAGATGAGCGGCGGTATCCACCTGTCCCACGGCACGCCCTTCCCCAAGGGCGCACCCTCGTAGAAGTCCTGGACATCCGTGAACTGACGGAAGGGCATGATCCACTGCGGAATGTGGGGCATCAACAACTCTCGCCAGTTGTTTTCCGGCGTCGCGTAGTAGATGACGCCGGTGATGTCGGGCAGCAGGAAGGAGGTGAAGCCCCATTCGGGAATGGCGGTGGCCACGATCCACATGATGTAGACGAGGGCAAGCTCGGCCCGGGACAGCATCCAGGCGCGGTTCAGGAAACCGAGGATGGCGTTGCCGAACAGGGATAGGAAGAAGAACAGGATGATGGCGGCAGGGGTGTTGAAGTACGAGGCGATGCGGGAGCCGTGCAGGATCATATTGCCGTAGGGTACTCCAGCGCCGATGGCTGCCGCTCCCACAGTGCCGATGAGGAGGGCGCGCAGCGTGGGCTGCAGAGCACGGGAAGACTTGGCTGAAGACGGATGCGGCATCGGTGGGTGGAAGGGGTTGGTTTTCAGCAAGCTGGTGTCTGCTCAAGAAGCAGTTTGTCAGCCTGACAACGCGAACAAGCGGTTTTTTGCCGGCAAGGTGAGGACGCGGGAATAGTGATAGGTCTCTCCGCTGCCTGACACGGTTGCAACCTCGGTCGGAACCTCGAGAATGAATTCGGCGAAGTGGGATGCATTGAAGGCGATGAAACCGAGCGAGATTCCGTCCGCATGGCGCTCGTGCCGCACGCTCAGGTCAGGAAAGGCCACGGGACCTGTGTCTACCTGGTACAGGCTCTGCTCACGGTTCGTGTTCATCGATTTGACTGGGTATTCGATGACGGCTCGAAGCCCGGTGTCGTCGTTGCCGATTTCCGTCTGTGCCACGAGAGGAGCATAGTCATAGGTAGCCGCGCAGATCGCCTCGCCATCCTCGAGTGCGACCGCGCCGTCGTCCTCGATCAGTCGGTACTGTTGCCCGCCAAAGAAATCGCTCGAAGGGACGCAACACCGGTAATGCGCGTGCGTCTTGGCCGGCCGGCGGAAGATGATGGAGTCTGCGGGCCCGAAGATCGCCATGAAATCGTAGTTGGGCTGCTTGAAGAGTCCATCGGCGACGAAAACTTCTTCGCTCTTGCACGAGCCTGTCTGGATATAGTCCTCGCTCTTACCGCTTCGGGAATCGGTGATTCTGGTGCGAGATTCAACCCACAACCGCACCTCATTCTCCGGTCCGTTGCCGAGCACGAATGAATGGCCATAGTCAAGTGGTGTCATCGCAATCCTTCTCCAGTCGATGTGACGGCAAGATAATACTATTTTCCACCTCACTGCACTGAATTTCAGGAATGCCAGGGGGATCTGTCGGCTGATCGGCCAGGTGCGTATACTCTGCGCCGGCCGTCTGCACTCGTGTTAACGTTAACGCGGCCGACATGCCGGCTGTCGGGGGATGTCTCGAATGAGCTTCACTGACACGCAGCAGCAGCAGTTCAAGGAACAGGGTTTTCTCCGGCTGGGCAAGGTTGTGCCGGCGGATCAGCTGCAGGCTTTGCCGCAACGGATCGACGATATCATGCTGGGGCGCCTCGAATACGAGAACATGCGATTCCAGGTTCACGATTTCAGCTGCGCCGGACCAGGCGTAATACACAGCGTTTCCTCCAAAATTCGTCAATAAATACGCCAACTTGAACGACCACATCTTGCGGGCATGCGAGGAGCACATCCAGGAGGTGCGTGAGGTGAGCTTCCCCATCGACGAACGGGAACTCAAGAAGTTTCCCGGCGACGGCTAGACCGTTCGCCGTAGGGCGCGGCTTCGCGCCAGCAAGTTGTTCATGAAAGCCAACCCAGGGGAGCCTGCATGAAAGTACTCAGCACGCGTCGCATCACGAATGATCGCCGACACAACGCCTTCACTGGTGCGTGCTGGTTCAAGGGGAATCTCTTCGTCGGCTATCGCCAGGGTGACATCCACTGGCAGGATGATTCCGGTCGAATAATCATCCTGCGCAGTCGCGACGCCGGGACCACCTGGGACACGGTAGCGGTGCTGCGCGGTGACGACGATACGCGTGACGCCCACCTCTACACGGACGGCAGCAGGTTGTACTGTACCTGTCAGGTTGTGCCCAACGATCGGCACCCGGTGCTGTCGGGTTTCGCTGTCACCGAGGATGGTGATCACTGGACGTCCTGGCAGCCGTATACGGGCACCGAAAACATCGTCATGTGGCGGCCGGTATGGCACAGGGGCAAACATTACTGCGCCGGATACATTCACACTCCGCCGTATGGCGTCTACTGGTTCGAGAGCGACGACGGCTGCAATTGGGTCAATGTACGTCCGATCAATGACTCAGAAGAGGAGCAGCCGGATGAATGCTATTTGGAGATATTGCCCGACGGCACGGCGACGATGCTGATGCGCCTCGAATGCGGCTTGAAGAAACCTAAACTGTGTTTCAGCCGATATCCGTTCGAGAACTGGGAGATGCAGCAGCTGGAAGTTCGCCTGACCGGGCCCGCCGTGTGGACGGTGGACGGCCAGGTCTACATCTCCGGTCGGTGGGATCCAATCGATATCCGCATACATGAAGAAGAAGACCATGCGGCCCACACGGGTGTCTTCCGCGTCATCGACGGCGAATGCTTCCTGATCTGCGTGCTGCCCTCGGGGCCGCACCCGGACAATTCCTACATGGGGGTTGCGCGCTGGCCGGACAACCATCACCGATTCTCGCTCAGCTTCTACAGCAACGCCGTCGCCCATGAAGATCCGAGGCTGGATCAGTGGATTAAACCCGACATCTACGTGGCCGATGTCCTCTTCGGAGCCGAATTCATCGATGAAATGCTGGTCAGCGATCTGGTGGAAGCCCACCGCGGTCTCGAAGAGGCGAGGGAGCCTGATCCCGGTTCGGGCGAACTGAAATTCCGCCCCGTGCGCACCCCGGAAGACGGTACTCCACACACGCCGGGCGTCAACTTTGTCGACGCCGGCAACGTCATCGGCGGGCGCGGCGGACTCATCTACTTCGTCAAAGATGTCGAGGTGGGTCCATGGGACCTCGTCGACATCCATCTCGGCTACGATGGTCCCATCAAGGTGTGGTGGAATGGGCGCGAGGTGTTTGACGGTCCAGGCAGCAGTCCGGCGGTGCAGGATACGACGTCGCTGCG
>CAYWBJ010000279.1:0-3012 GCA_964456165.1 uncultured Gemmatimonadaceae bacterium
GACTGCAGCAAACCGCCGTTGTACAGCGCCCCGGGCGTCCCCATCGTCATCTGCACCAACCCCTCCGGCAGCACCGGACACAGCGCCTGAAAGTGGTAACACTCGCGGGTCTCCGGATCGCTGTCGTCTGCCTCCAGACGCTCGAGCGCCCGACAGGAGCCGTAGTGGGTCGTCGCCAGCACCTGGTCGGGATAGGCGGCGTTCACCCCTTCGTTGAAGGCGAACCAGGGACCAGGCGGACACATGCCCGCCTTGCTGCGGCCCCAGTCGTCCGGCATCTCGGTGAACCCAGGACGATCGGGAAAGACCTCGTCCAGGCGCGCCATGTCCTCGTCGCTCTGGCTCAGGTACCACAGGTGGATGTAGAGTCCGGGGTGCGGCGGCCGGTAGTCGAACCAGCCGCCGTCGCCCCGCCGCGTCGGCACGACCAGCCGCCCGTCCACCTCCACGCGCTTCTCCCACAACATGTCCAGGTGGGAGCGCACCAGGTCCAGGTGGGAGAGGTCTCCGGTCATCAGCGCCGCGCAGCTGCCGGCCACGTAGGCCGGCTCGGCGATGTTGCGCTCGCCGTGGGGCCAGCGCCAACCGTAATAGCCGCCCCACCACTTGCCGTCCATCAACTCGCCGATCTCTCCCGACGGTCCAACGTTGTCCGGGATGATGCCGCCATTGGCGTCGCGCCGCTCGACCCAGGCCTGCAGGTAGTCGAGCACCCACTGCAGGTACTTGTCCTCGCCCGTGTAAAGATAGGCGTTGGTGATCAGGCTCGCGGCGCTCATGTTAAGCGGCACGTCACAGCGGGTCATGCGGCTGTTGATGCGGCTCAGTATCTGCTCGAGAACCTGGTCGTCGGTCCAGTCGACAGCGGCGAGCGGGTCGGTCTCCGCGCCCGGGATGTCCTCGAAAGGAGACAGGTAGTTAGCCAGGATCGGGCGGTGATACTCCCAGTCGACGCGCTTCGTCTCGAAGCGGGGACCGTGGCTGCCGTTCATCGGCCCGCGGATCATCCGCTTCTCCGCGTCCCAGTTCGGCGCCAGCGGATCCTCGCCCGTGTACATGGCAGCGTAGCGCAGGGCCCGCTCGCGGTCGACGTAGTGGGTCGGGTCCGCCATGCCCAGGTAGTAGATGTAGGTGTAACTCTCGCTGTGGTGGAACCAGTCGAAGCCGGTGACGAATTCCCGGTCGACGGTGCCGTAGTTGGCGTACTGCCAGGTGATCGCATCCCACTCCCGACGCGCCAGCTCGTGAATGTGCCCGCCCCCCCCGATCAGGTAGAACAGGGGGAAGGAGAGAAAGGCCTCGTAACCGTTGTCGGTGCCGTCCATGCTGGTCCAGACCGTGCGCTGGATCAGGGTGCCGTCCGAGCGCGTGGCATGATCGACGAAGCGCAACGCAGCGCGGTCCATCTCGGCGATCAGATGGCGCTGCCGCACCGCCCAGTCCGGCGGTGTCTGCCGCCCTTCCACCTGTAGCACGGGCATGCTCATCTCCCCGTTCCCCCTTCCCATGCCGGCCCCTCCTCCGTCGCCCCCCACCAGCGCTCGAACGCCTCCTGGTCGTCCTCGCCTTCCCAGTAGTCGGTCTTCACCGCTGCCGCGTAGGATGGAACCACCGCCGGCGCCCGGTATCCGGTCAGCCGGTCGAGCTGCCGCATCGAGTCGGCGCAACCCGGTTGATCGGCATCATGGCGGACGTAGACCGTCGTACCGTCGGCATGGCGCATGCGCACCAGGAAGCGGCCCCGGTCCAGCGGCTGCCGCGCGGCGCACTTCTCGAGCTGGCCACGGTCAAGGGTCACTCCCAGCCCGGGGCCCTCAGGCACCTGCACGGAGCCACCGACCACCGGCATCGCCTCGACCGTGACATCCTCCTTCCACAGGTGACAGAGGTCAACATGGTCGATCGTCGCCATGGGGAAGACCGCCGCCTGGTGGGCCAGGAAAGCCTGGTTAATGGTGCCACCAGCGTTCTGCAGCATCAGCGGCGTCCGCGTCATTTCCGCCACCGCCGCAAGCTTGGCCGCCATCCCCACCGGAGCGTGGCCACTCATGTAGCCGTCGCAAGTCCGACGCACCATGAATTCGGCCGGCCCGTGGTGGGTAATCATGGGCAGCTTGCACTTCTCCTTGAGCAACCGGTATCCGTCCTCGTCGCCCGGATCCATTGGGTCCTCGATCCGTCCGGCCACCGGGAACCGCTCCAGTTCCAGCAGGATCGGACAGATGGTGTAGAATGGCAGGTTGGCGTTGAAGTCGTAGTGCACCCGGAAACCTTCCGGCGCCACCTCCTGCATCGCCGCGGTCTGATCGAGGACATTCTGCACCTGGTCGAGATGATACTTGATCCAACGGTAACCCCGCGCCGCCGCCTGGCGGACCTCCTCGGCCATGTCGGCCGGCGGCCGTGAGACGGTCCAGGCTGCTACCGGCACCCAGGAGCGCACCTTGGGGCCGACCAGCTTCCAGACCGGCACGTCCAGCATCTTACCAATCAGGTCGTAGATCGCCATGTTGATCGGCAGGTCGAGCTGCCCGTTGAGCCAGTCGAAGGGATCGGTGCCGACATAGCGCTGCCGCAGGTCTTCGACGTTGCCCGCCGGTCCCCACTGATCGCCCAGCCCTTCTACACCGGCGTCTGTCCTGACGATGAAGATCGTGCGCCCCTGGATCTGGCGGCCGTGGGTTCGGGCCAAATAGAGGCCATTGAAGTCGTGGTACTCGGGGTAGATGTCGTGTGCTTCGATCTCGGTGATCCGAGCCATCGGAATCTCCCTAAGGCGTGTTACGAGCGGGGTGGTGACGCGTAAGCTACGCGGGTTCGTCCCGGGCGTCTACGCGTGAGCATCCGGCTGTCGGGGGGGGGGCAGAACGGCGCGGGGGGATACGTAACCGATGAAGCAGTCCCGATCTGTTTCCGAGAGTCCGGAAGTCGTTAATTTGGGGGACCAGCCGAGCGAGGCTCCGGCTGGTGATCGGCTACCTTTAGCCTGGCCGCTCCCACACCTCGAACGAA
>CAYWBJ010000280.1:0-1503 GCA_964456165.1 uncultured Gemmatimonadaceae bacterium
CCCTGGAATCAGTCATCTCGTGGCCCAGCGTCACGGGTTCCTTCATCTCCGGGTAGTGCCACTCCACCCGATCGCCCGTGAAGCCGTCCGGCACCCCGCATTCGGCCTCGATCGCCCCCACCGGAATCGGCGTCTCGACCGTCACCTCCTCAACCTGCAGGTAGTTGATCCAGTGCACCACCAGCGCCTCTGCGGTCTCCGGCCGCCAAGCCCGGACGCGCACGTGCCAGGCGGCGTCGGTGACGAGCCAGGAATCACCAGCCACCTCCAGGAACTCCTTCAGGAACTGCTGCCCGAAGTCGTCGACGTCGATGCGGGGATGGATAGGCATCTCGGCATCGAGCCCGGCCAGCATCACCTTCTCCGGATGCCAGGGGCCGGACGGGACAAAGAGCATGCGCCCTCTGCCCTTCTCGGTCACACTCCCGACTGATCCGGCCTCCGGCGACACTCTGCCTTCCAACAACAGTGGCGTTTCGCGCGGACCGCCATCCGCGTCGCGGCCGGCCGTCCCCCCTGTGTAGACCAGCACACCGCCGTCCTCCACGAATGCCTGCAGCCTATCCGCCTCGGGGCCGCTGACCCGCTCGACCTCGGCCAGGATCAGGACGTCGTAGTCACCCGCCCGCTCCAGCAGCTGGTCGTCGAGGATAATGTCGAAGAGCCAGTGCCCATCCTCCAGCAGCTGGCCCAGCCGCTTGAGGGCATCGAGGCAATCCATCTCGGCCTGCAGCTCGGCCCGCTTGGGATAGACCAGGGCGATCTGCGACCAGGGCTCGGCCGGATGCAGCAGCTCTTCGTGCGCAGCCATGAAACGCTGGTAGCGGATCACCGGTCCGTAGAAGTCCTCCGGCGCCAGGTTGGCGCTCTCCTCCTGCTCCAGGCGCGGGGGACCGGCGTGATAGGCCAGTGCAGTGCCGTGATGCGCCATCGCCTCTGCCGCCCACACCCGCCAGCGCTTGTAGTCGTACTTGTTGACGACGAACGGTCTCCCCCCGGCGGCGGCGTACATAAAGCGGGAGGGCAGGCCCATATCGGCCAGATATCCCTGTGCGATGGAGCTGCCCCATTTGTGCGGCCCCTGGCTATACCAGATGTAGTCCTCGCCCTTTGCCCACAACCCGGTCGGCAGCAGGCTGCGCTCGTCGGTGGGCTTGAAGTCGTACTTGTGGTTCCACTGGGCCAGCAGCAGGTCCGGCTTGAGCGAGCGCCCGTACTCGATGAAAGCAGCGTCGAACGATTCCTTGCGCAGCATCGCCGCTGCCTGCGCGACCGCGACCTCGCGCCGCGCTGCCAGAGCGTCGGGAGCGTCGGGTCCGGCGGCGGACGGATTGACCACCTCCTGCATGTCGGCAACCCCGGACAGGGTGACGCGCTCTTCGTCGGTCAGCCGGCTCTGGAGCTCGGCGCGGGCGTGCTCGCGGCAGTAATCGCAGTGACAGTAGGACTCGTAGTGGTGGGTGGCGTTGAAGCCGTCGAGACCGAGCTCGATGCCCTTGCGCA
>CAYWBJ010000281.1:0-3424 GCA_964456165.1 uncultured Gemmatimonadaceae bacterium
GTGCGTCCCGGAAGAGATACAGGCAGCCGGTCAGCAACGGGGAACGCCGGGGGATTTCCGCCTGGGCAGCTTCTTCCTGGGCACCCAACGCACGGAAGAGCAAGAGTGGGGAGCGATACAGGCGAGTGCGGAAGCGGGCGATGTTGACGCGCAGTACGATCTGGGGGCTGCCTACGACAATGGTGTCGGTACCCCGCAGGACTATGCCGAGGCTGTGCGCTGGTACCGACGGGCGGCGGAACAGGGGCACGTGGATGCGCAGTTTGTCCTGGGGGTCAGATACTTCTTCGGTGTCGGCATCGCTCAGGACGACACGGAAGCCGTGCACTGGTATCGCCTGGCCGCGGAACAGGGCGCGGCCGGGGCGCAGTCGGAACTCGGGGTCATGTATGCCAATGGCCGGGGTGTGTCCCAGGATGACGCCGAAGCGGCACGCTGGTTTCGTCGGGCCGCGGAACAGGGCTATGCCATGGGCCAGGCCAATCTCGGAGAGCTGTATTACCTCGGGCAGGGTGTCCCGCTGGACTATCGCGAAGCGGTGCGTTGGTACGGCCTGGCCGCGGACCAGGGAAACGCCGCGGCACAGTTTTCCCTCGGGGTGGTGCGGTTCTTTGGCCGGGGTGTGGCGCAGGACTATGCCGAAGCGGTGCGCTGGTATGGTCTGGCCGCGGAGCAGGGCCATGCCAGGGCGCAGAACAACCTCGGGTTGATGTACACCCGTGGCCGGGGTGTGCCGCAGGACGACGCCGTGGCCGTGAGCTGGTTCCGCCTGGCCGCCGCCCAGGGGCTTCCCGATGCCCAGTATCAGCTCGGGTTCGCCTACGACTTTGCCCGTGGCGTGCTGCAGGACGATGGCGGAGCCGTGGACTGGTATCGCCAATCGGCGCGGCAGGGGCACGCGGCCGCGCAGTTCAGCCTCGGCGGCATGTATGCCGGCGGGAGGGGGGTGCCGCAGGATAACGCCGTGGCCGTGGTCTGGTACCGCCGGGCGGCGGACCAGGGCCACGCGTCGGCGCAGTTTAGCCTCGGCGGCATGTATGCCAGGGGTGAGGGCGTGGCGCAGGACGCGGTGCAGGCGCATATGTGGTTTCACCTCGCGGCCGCACGATCAACCGGTGCGTTCCAGGCACAGGCTCTCCGGGAACGGGACGGTCTGGCCGGAAAGCTGAGCGCGGCCGATCACGGCGAAGCCCAACGCCTCGCTCGTGAATGGGAAATGGCTGGCCCACGCTAGGTTCGGTGTCGGTTCCCTATCGCTGCCGCCTCCCGATGCGCAGTGTGCCCTGACCAGGAAGGAAGACATGCCTTCAGCAGAAACAACGAAAGCTTTTGAGCTGTTCCGAATCGCCAAGGCCGAATCGGCGTTGGCGACCAGTCCCGACCAATTTCGCGTGTGGTACGAGACGTTCACCGGTCAGTTCGATGTGCCGGCAGAGGCCATCGTGGAACCGGTCGGTGTGGGCGGCGTCACCGGGGAGTGGGTCTCGGCGCCCGGTGCCTCGGAGCGCAGGGCGGTCCTCTATCTACATGGCGGCGGGTACATGATCGGATCCACGAGGACGCATCGCCTCCCGATGTTTCACCTCTCGCAGGCCTCGGACGCTCGTGTGCTGGTCCTGAATTTTCGGCTCGCGCCGGAACATCCGTTTCCCGCGGCGGTGGAAGACGCGGTCGCCGCCTACCGCTGGCTCCTGACCCAGGGCATCACGCCAGGGGACATCGTTATCGGCGGAGATTCGGCCGGCGGGGGACTGACGCTGGCCACCTTGGTCGCGTTGCGCTATATGGGCGATCCGCTGCCGGCTGCGGGAATGTCCCATTCGGGGTGGACGGACCTGGCCAATACGGGGGGCACGTTCGCCACGAAGGCTGAAGAGGATCCGCTGATCGACAAGGAGATGGTGGACGCCATGGCCGCCGCGTATCTGGGCGACAGGAGTCGTACCACCCCCTTGGCCTCGCCGTACTACGCGGACCTGCGGGAGCTCCCGCCGCTGCTGATGCAGGTCGGTGAAGCGGAGGTGCTGCTGGATGACACGCTCCGTACCGCCGAGCGGGCGCGGGACGCGGGGGTGGACGTCACCCTGACACGCTGGGAGGCGCTGCCCCATGTCTGGCAGGTATTCGTGAGTTTCCTTCCGGAAGCGCGACAGTCGCTCGATGAATGTGGTGCGTTCATCAAGAAACATATGGCCAGCCCATAGGCTTCGGCGGTGTGGGGTTGTAACACCGCAAGTCCCCCGCGGGGGCCGCTGTGGTGCGACGTTCATACCTGGCGCGCATCAGCCGGTCCTTGGAGAGAAGGAAGAGGAGGTGCCGTGTGATCACCCATGAGACGGACGTGGTCTATAGCCGGGTGGGCGGAGCCGCGTTACTGGCGGACCTGGCCTATCCAGAGGCCGATGAGTTGCTGCCGGCGATCATGTACGTCCACGGCGGCCGATGGTTTCTGGGCGCACGTGCCGGTAATTCAATGTGGGAGGATTTGAACGTCGTGGAGTGGGCGGAGCGGGGATTCTTTGCCTGCACGATCGACTATCGACTGGTGGGTTCCGCGCCCGCGCCGGCGCCCTACGAGGACCTACAATGCGCCATCCGCTGGCTGCACGCGCATGCCGAGACGTACGGCATCGACCCGCAACGGGTCTACCTCCTTGGCGATTCTGCAGGCGGGCATCTGGTCTCGCTAGCCGCCACACTGGGTGATGGGCCCTACGCCCGGACCGGAGGGTGGGAAGAGGCCCCCAACGACATCCGTGCCGTCATCAGTGCAGCGGGAGCCTACGATCTCAATACGCTGGACTGGGGCGATGCGTGGGAACCGTGCGCGGCGGTCGCCGACTCGGTGGATCGCCAGATGCGCGCCTTTCGCGCGGCGCCGGCGCTCACCCTGACGCCAGCGCAGTGGGCGGAACTGGATGCGCTCGAGCCCTGGATTGCCAATCGGCGAAACGTGCGACGCGGGGAAGAAGCCCGTCGGCTCGCGTCCCCGATTCATCAGGTCTCTGACGCGACGAAGCCGATCCTGGTGATCCATTCGGACGACGATTTTTCCGTGCCCGTACAGCAGGCGCTCGATATGGTGCAGGCGCTGGAACGGGCGCACGTCTTCCACAAGCTCGTGCACTATACGGACAAGGGCCATATGGCCGTGACGTCCGATGTGATCCAGGAAACGCTCGCGTTCATCGCCGAGGTTGAGCGCGCGTAGCAGTGGGGACGTGACGGGCGGGGTGTGTGGCCCGGTGCCCTAGGTGTCCGGCCGGTGGAGTGGGGCTTCCGGGGCGACGTGAACAGCACCCCATTAACGGACGTCGTTGGCCGATCAGTAGGGTCGGGGGGAGTGGACCAGAACGCGATCCACTCCTCCAGACGGTCTGCCGTCGGTGCTCAGTCACGGAGGGCCCAGGTCGTCCATCCCCGC
>CAYWBJ010000282.1:0-19828 GCA_964456165.1 uncultured Gemmatimonadaceae bacterium
GTTGGCGTTGAGCGTCGCCCGGGATGCGCAACCCGGAACGATGGCCTTGGCCCCTCCGGAGAACCCGGCGAAGTAGTGGAACTCCAGATTCCCGAGACAGACCCGGAAATCCGCCTCGACCACTTCGCGGAAGACCTCGACCGGAGTGCCAGCCGCTGTGGTCCCGAGCTGGACGACATCCCCCGGATCGTGATTGATCACCCTGTACCGCTCCCACACGTCGCTGCCGACGGCCGCCACCAACTCCGCGGCCGTCATGGGCCGGTGGAGCCCCAGGGCCATGACAATCACCACATCCCTCTCGCCCACGCCCGCCCGGCCGAGCTCCGCCAAAATGTGGGGCAGGATTCGATCGGAGGGACACGGGCGGGTCATGTCGCTAGTGACGACACAGACGGTCTGCCCCGGCTCAACCAGCTCCTCCAGTCGGGGTGAACCGATGGGCTGCCCCAGGGCACGGGTGATGATTCCAGCCTCATCGTCGTCGGCCTCGTCGGCCGCGGCGGTAACCACGTCAAGGAGGTCGGCCTCCGGGACCTCGACCGTGAGATCACCTTGACCGTAGGGCAGCCTGCAGGCCACCGTCGACACTACAGTGCCTCCACGAGAATCTCGGCCCAGTGCCGCGCTCGTCTTCCGGTTGCATCGGCAATCTGGTGCCGACAGGAAGTCCCGACGGCAGCCACCTCGACCTCCTCGTCCGCCTCCCGGATTGCCCGGAACAGGCGCTGTTCACCCACCTTCATGGAGATCTCGTAGTGTTCCGTTTCGTAGCCAAAGCTGCCGGCCATCCCGCAGCAACCCGAGTTGATCTCGGCGGCCTCATAGCCGAAGGGCAGGTTGAGCACTTCTACCGTCGCCGCCATCCCCACCAGAGCTTTCTGATGGCAGTGACCATGCACCAGAATCTGTTTGCGGCGCTGGGTGAACGACAGTTCGGTACCCTCTCGGATGACCTGGACGACGAAATCCTCGAGCATCATGGCCTGCTCGGCGACCCTGGCCGCATCGGGGTGGTCGATCAGGTCCAAGTAGTCATCTGCGAAGCAGAGAATGCAGCTGGGCTCCAGCCCGAGGATGGGTATCCCCTCGCGGGCGAATGGAGCGAGAATCTCGATGTTAGCCCTGGCCTGCTGCTTGGCTTCCGCCAGAAACCCCTTGGATATGAGCGGCCGACCACAGCAGACACGATTCGCCGCGATCTCGACCTCGAACCCGAGCCTCTCCAGAATGAAGGTGGCTGCCATACCGATCTGCGGCTCGTTGAACTCGGTGAACGTGTCGTTGAACAGCAGCACCTTGCCACGGGTGCCACTCGGCTTCAAGCCACGCCCGGCAAACCATCTCGAAAACCGCTGCCCCGCGAACCGGGGCAGGCGGCGGTGGCGGGAAATACCGAACAGGCGGTCCATCAGCCAGCGGTTAGGCCCCAGACCCAGAAGCCAGTTCGTCACCGGAGCCAGCCCCGAGGCAACGGCGCTGAAGCGGCCGATTTTGCCGAAGAGATGGGACCGCAGCGGATATCCGTGTTCGCCGTGATAATGGGCCAGGAACTCGTACTTAAGCTTGGCCATGTCGACGTTGGAGGGACACTCCGACTTACAGGCCTTGCACTCGAGACAGAGGTCCATAACCTCGTAGAGTCCCTTCCCCGTCAGTCCCTCGCCTGAGAGGCGCCCGGACAGCGCCGCCCGCAACGCGTTCGCGCGGCCTCGGGTGGTGTGCTGCTCGTCCAGCGTGGCCATGTATGACGGGCACATTGTGCCTGCCAGCTTCTTGCGACACTCACCCACTCCCGAGCACATTTCCGCGGCCCGATGCATCCCGCCGTCGGCGGCGAAGCTGAAGTGTGTTTTCGGCTCCTGCGGCCGGTATCCGTCACCGTACCGCAAACTGCCATCCATCGGCGGCGCGTCAACGATCTTCCCGGGATTCATAATCCCGTCCGGATCGAAGGCTCCCTTCACCTCGGCGAAGGCGCGGACGATGGTGGTGCCAAACATCTTTGGGATCCACTCGCTGCGGGCGAGTCCGTCGCCGTGCTCCGCCGACATGGAGCCGCCGTACTCGAGGACCACGTCGCTAATGCGATCCTCGAGAGTACGGAGAATGCGAATGCCATCGGAGCTCTTAAGGTCGAGGATCGGGCGTATGTGCAGAACACCGACACTGGCGTGGCCGTAATACTCGGCAACCACGCCGGATTCAGCCGCGATCGCCCGAACCCGTTCCACGTACTCAGCCAGGTGTTCAGGCGGCACACAGGTATCCTCGATGCCGGGGTTGGGTTTGGCATCCCCCTTCATCCCCATCAGTAAACCCAGCCCGGCCTTGCGCAAGTCCCAGATCTTCTTCTGCTCCAAGGCATCGATCGCCTTGACGTAGGCGTAGCCCCGCGCCCGCTCCCGCAGCATCGCTTCGAGGTGATCCATCCGGTCGAGCAGCTCGACTTCTGAGTCGCCCTGGTACTCGACGAACAGCAAAGCCTCGGGGTCCCCGACGAGGAAGCTGCGGTGCCGCGCATACTCTATCGATCCCTTCGTCTGATCGAGGAGGATCTTGTCCAACAGCTCGACAGCCGAGGGTGAGGTCTCGAGGATGTCCCGGTTGGCGTGCATCGCCTCGATCAGGTCCTGGAAGTGACAGGCCACCACTGCCGTCCGTGCCGGTAAGGGCTCCAGATTGAGCTTGGCCTCGACAACGACGCACAGCGTGCCCTCAGATCCTACGACGATGTTCGTCAGATCAAAAGGCCTGGCAGGCTCGATAAACTCGTCCAGATTGTATCCCGACACTCGGCGCATAACTTTGGGAAAACGCCTCTCGATCTCGTCGCGATAGACGCTGCTGATGCGGGAGACCTCGCGGTAGACCCGCCCCTCGAGGTCGTTCTGCGCTTCCTTGCGCCGGAGTTGATCGGCGTCCATCGGCCCCAGCTCGGTCGTAACCCCATCGGCCAGAACCACCTTCAACCCGAGCACGTGGTCGATCGTCTTGCCGTACAAAATGGAGCGACTGCCGGAAGAATTGTTGCCGACCATGCCACCGATGTTGGCGCGACTGCTGGTGGCCGGGTCCGGAGCGAACTGGAGACCGTGGGGCTTCAGGAACTCGTTGAGCTCATCGAGAACCACCCCCGGCTCGACCCGGACCCACCGTGCCTCCCGATCGAACTCGAGAATCCGATTCATATGCTTGGAGAGGTCGAGATGAACGGCCTCACCCACCACCTGTCCAGCCAAGCTTGTTCCCCCACCTCGCGGCAGCACGGCCACCCCGTATTTTGCCGCAATCCGCACCGTCGCCGACACATCCGCAGCGCTGCGTGGGAGAACAAGTCCCACTGGCTCGATCTCGTAGATGCTCGCGTCCGTGCGATAGAGCATGCGCGAGACCTCGTCGAACCGCGCTTCGCCGTCGATAACCTCCCCGAGCTCGACGACCATCTGATGCGGTGCGGGAGTAGGGTCCAAGGCTGTTTGGTGGGTTAACTGACTGTATTGACGAAACTTCGGCGAACGGTGAATCTATCCCCCGACCTCGGAGCCGTCAAATCAGCGGTGCCTCTGACGACCCAGTTAATATGGCGGGTGGGTGTTTTTCTCAGAAAAGCAGAAAAAACCCAAATAATACCAATATATCGTTGACTTTCAAAAATAGACACAATATATTGTTGAATAACTACGTGGATAGCGGTTAGCGTGCGCGTAGCAGAGGGGGCTTCCGGGAGAAGGGGAGATCGCGGAAGTCCC
This sequence comes from uncultured Gemmatimonadaceae bacterium, assembly GCA_964456165.1. GTDB lineage: Bacteria > Latescibacterota > UBA2968 > UBA8231 > UBA8231 > CAYWBJ01. The sequence goes on from CAYWBJ010000282.1 coordinate 3,753, forward strand.
CGTTTTATATCATAATTAGCGCTGGTGATGATATGCGCCCGCTGCGCGCATGCCGCCTTCCAACCCACAAACCATCGCCGTGACAGACCCCATCACCGTCCAGATTTTCAACCAGGCGTTCCGCATCAGCGCCGACCTCGAAGACCCTGAATACGTTCAGAAGGCTGCCGCCTATCTGGACAAGAAGATGCGCGAAGCGGCCTCAGCGGGTGCCCGCCGCCCCCTCGACGTGGCGATCATGGCCGCCATGAACATCGCGGAAGAGGTGCTGACGGCGCGCGGCAGGAAAGAGTCTCTGCTCTCGCAGACCGATCGCCGCATCGACAACTTCACCAGGTTGCTCGACGATCAACCCTCTCTTGCCGAGGGTGCCGCCGTGGACGAGACCGCAGCCTCTTCGGGAGCCGACGACGGGGAGGACGATTCAGCCACCGAGGATGAATCAGGAAACGACGCCGGCCTCGAGCCCCCACCCACGCGACGGTTTTAGCCGTACTGCGGTCCTCCCGATTCCGGGCGAATCGGTCAAAACAGGCCGCATGTATTTGTTTGTAGTGATATTAGCTATTCTCCACGCTTTCGTCGGGTGCGTACGGCTGCCTCTTTTACAACCGACGCACGAGACCCTTCCCGCAACGCTGCCAACTCACTACGGCCTGATCGGCGTACGGCTCGGAGCAGCGACACCGGATTCGGTTCAGGTGCTCGCCATTCTCCCCCGCAGTCCTGCGGCCGCCGCCGGCCTGCGGGCAGGCGATCTCCTGGTGGCGGCAGACAACTATCGGCTCCCCTCTCCGAGGGAGGCCAGCCGATATCTCCGAAGTCTTCCCCCCGGTGCATGGACACAACTGCGCCTCGAGCGGGATGGTCGGAGTCTCTCGGTTCGATGTCGCGTGTCCAGCATTCGAGATCTCTATTTCACGATGAGCGAAGAGGGGCGCCAGGCAGCAGCCGTGGCGCCCCGACATCGTGCCTGGTCCGAAGAGGAGGACGCGCTGGAGAGCAGCATACTGGAGCTGAGCGCCAACCTCGACCAAGTGGCGACGATCCATCGTCTCGAAGACGCTTTCGCCCATGAGTTCGAACGCTTCGGCGCCGATGCGCGACTTCAGGACGTCCACTTCGCACTCAATCATCCCCTCAAAACCGCTCAGGTTGGCGATTCACTGGCAACCTGGGCCGAGCGTGCCACTTCGACGCTTGATCACCTGGTCCTGGCGGCAGAGCGGCTCGACGTCGCGTTGCCGCCCGCACCACCGCAGCCGGAAGACAACGCCCAGGACTTGAAGAGCCGGCTCCTGGCCACCTACATACCCGCGGTCGAACTCGCCGAGAGCGCCTTCCACCGACTCGACTCTGCAGCGCGGGACACGCTATATCAAGGCCTCCTTCCGCTCTTGGATTCGTACAGAGAGGGTCGCTACCTGAGCCTGGACGACACCACCAGCTACGAGGGACACGTTCGCACCATTCAACTGGCGAAGCGGGTGGAACTGGGCACGCTGTTGCGTGCGACCGCCCTACTGGCACGGTTGTCGAGTCCAGACGAGCTGGGCCTTATCGAGGCGTTGGCACGCCGCGCCGGCACTGCTCCCACAACCGCTCTTCCACCCCAGTTTCGAGGCGACTTCCACCTGGCCGAGCTGACCGAGTGGGGCTGGGTGCTGGTGGGTGGGAGTGCCGACAACCACTACGGTCTGAATGCGGCGATAATCATAGACCTGGGTGGAGACGACCTCTACCTGAACAACTGCGGCGCCCCGGTCGCCACCCACGAGAATGGGCAACGGCGACAGGCTGGGCTGGTGGGCCTCGTCATCGACATCGCCGGCGATGACCGGTACCTGGGCAACGGCCCGGGATCCATCGGCGGCGGCCTGGCCGGCGTCGGGGTTCTTATCGACCTAGACGGCGACGACGTCTACCAGAGCGGACACCTGGCCCAGGGTGCCGCCCTGTGCGGCGTCGGCCTGCTACGTGATGAGGCCGGCAATGATCGATATCTCGCCCAGTCGGCAGCGCAGGGATTCGCCTTCTGGGGGGCGGGCCTGCTGCTCGACGAAGCCGGCGACGACCTGTTCTCCTCCACCTTGCTCAGCCAGGCGTTCGGCGGCCCCCGCGGCTACGGTCTTCTGCGCGATGGGGGCGGCGACGATCGCTACCTGGCCGATGGTCTAGTGCCTTCGAGCTACGGCACAAGGGACATCTTCCAGGGCTGGTCGCAAGGCGTGGGGGCGGGCGTCCGCGGCGCCAGCTCTGGAGGCATCGGCCTGCTCGTCGACCTATCCGGGCGCGACCTATACCAGGCCGGCAATTTCTCCCAGGGTACCGGCTACTTTTTCGGCCTTGGCGCCCTCGTTGATCGCGCCGGCAGTGATCGTTACCTGGGTAGTAGGTACGTGCAGGGCACCGCGGCGCACCAGGCCGCCGGCGTCCTCATCGATGCGGCGGGAAACGATCGCTATGTGGGAAATCCCGCTGCCGCGCAGGGTGCCGGATGGGACGCCGCCGTCGGCATCGTGGAAGACCGGTCGGGAAACGACCATTATACCGGAGCTGACCTGGCACAGGGTGCCGCAGCGATGAACGGGTTCGGCCTACTCTACGATTGGAATGGCGACGACACCTACCAGGCGTTCTCCGGACAGGCCCATGGCGGCAGCATCACTTACTGGGGCGGCAGGGATGCCGAAAACGTCGGCGTACTGATGGATGGCGGTGGCGCGGACACCTATTCGGACACAACCAAGGTCGAGGGTGCCGCGAGTGCAGCGAAAGGCGTGGGTCTGTTCGTGGATCGCTGAGGGTCAGATCGGCCGCAAGATCATCGACATCTCCCGCCCTTCCATCCGCGGTTCCTGATCGAGAATGGCGACGTCCTCGAGATTCCCCGCTGCTTTCGAGAGAATCTCCCTACCGCGATCGCGGTAGGCCATCTGTCGTCCCGGGAAGCGCATGCGCACCTTGACGCGATTTCCCTTCGATATGAACTCGCGAATGTGGGCCATGCGGTATTCGACGTCGTGGTCGGAGATCACCGAGCTCTTGAAGAGGATCTCCTTCATCTGCACGCTGTGCTGCTTCTTGCGTGCCTCCTTGGCCTTCTTCTCATTTTCGTAGCGGTACTTGCCGTAGTCGATGATCCGACAGACGGGGGGCTTCGCCTCCGGCGCTATTTCGACCAGGTCGAGATCCTCTTCCTCTGCCATTTCCATGGCCCTGTTGATGTCGGTAACACCAATCTGAGATCCGTCGGATCCGATGAGGCGGACCTGGGGAACGCGAATGTCCTGATTAACGCGGGTAAACGACTGACTTTGCCTTGTTGCGATAGCTAGCCTCCTGTTTAGGGGCGGATGGTGGCTGCGCCTTACAATAATCGGTGATTTGCAAAAAAACGCCAGCGCGGTCGAAAGCGCCGGCGCGACACAGAATATAGTCACACAGCGTCGACCCAACGCAAGCCGATCGTCCGCCACAGCACCGCCCGGCGCCGAGGCAGGCATAGCCCGTCCGGGCCCGTTGCAAAGCCGTTGCAAGCATCCCGTCACGCCCTATCTTTGCATCCCCACTTACGCCAAGGAGCACCCATGACGCGAGAATTCGACGTTTACGGGGGCGGCAATGCCCTCGTCGATGTCCAGTATGCCGTCACCCCGGAGAGCCTTACCGGGCTCGGCATCGACAAGGGCGTCATGACGCTGGTCGACGAAGAGCGCCAACGCGAGATCACATCCCGCCTCGGCGCCGAACCGGTCAAAAAAGCTTCCGGCGGTTCAGCTGCGAACACTATGATCGGGGTGGCCCAGTTCGGCGGCACCCCGTATTACGCATGTCGCCTCGGCCGCGACGCCTGGGGCGATTTCTACCAGCGTGACCTCGAGCAGGCAGGCGTCTCTACCAGCACCGACAACCGCGGCGACGGTCCCACCGGCCAGTGTCTCGTCATGGTGACTCCCGACGCCGACCGGACGCTCAACACGTTTCTGGGCATCAGCGGAGAGCTCGCCGCCGGACAACTCGAGGAGTCGGTCATGGCCGCCAGCAAGTACGTCTATCTCGAAGGCTACCTGCTGACTTCGGACGATGGCGACGCCGCCTGTCATCGCGCCCTGAAGTTGGCGCGGAAACACAACACTGTCGTTTCACTCACGCTCAGCGACCCGGCCATCGTCGGCTTCTGCCAAGAGCGCTTCGCGCGCCTGGTCGAGGCCGGTGTCGATCTGCTCTTCTGCAATGAGGAAGAGGCGCGCGCTTTCACCGGAACGTCGACCAGAGAGCAGTCGTGCGAGGCGCTGGCCAGACTGGTCGATACCGCCTGGATCACCTGCGGTTCCGACGGCGCAATCCTAATCGGCGCCAACGGCGTCCGGCATCTCCCGTCGACGCCGGTGAGGGCGATCGACACGACCGGCGCTGGCGACCTCTTCGCCGGCGGGGTCCTCTTTGGGCTTACCAACGGTTATTCCGCTTTGGATGCAGGTCGACTGGGCTCCTACGCAGCCGCCCAGGTTGTCACCCAGTACGGTCCCAGACTTGAACAGACACTGGCGGACAAAATCTCCGAAATCCTGGATTAAAGGAAGAGAACGATGCACATCGTCCTGCGTTACCACTTTACCGACGAACAGGTCGCCGCGTTCCGCCAGTTGGCCGACGACATGGGTGGACACCAGATCACCCACATCCCCAACCGCGAGAACATCGAGAACCCGCCAGACACCGAAGTGATCCTCGGGCATTTCAATCCCGCTGTCTGCGCGACGGCACCGAGCCTCAAGTGGATTCAATCCTTCAGCGCCGGCATGGACAGCATGCTCTTTCCCGAGCTGATCGAGAGCGATGTCATCGTCACCAACATGGCCGGCCACTACGCCGTGCAGGGAGCGGAACAGGCCTGGGCGCTGCTGCTGGCCCTGTGCCGCGGCATCGACCTTTCGGTGGAAGCCAAGCTCCGCAACGAGTGGCAGGGCGGACGCGGCATCGTTCTGACGGGTGGCACCCTCGGGGTGATCGGCGCCGGCGGCTTTGGCCAGGAAATCGTCACACGCGCCGCCGGCTACGACATGTCCGTGGTGGCCATCGACCCGGTCCGCCGCGATCCGCCCCCGGGCTTCGACGAACTTTCCGAAGCCTCGACGGCAAACCTTCACGCCCTTCTCGAACGCTCCGACGCTGTGATGCTCGCCTGCCCGCGGACAGTGGAAACCTACCATCTGATCGGCGCCGAGGAGCTTCGGCGGATGAAGAGTTCGGCCTACCTGATCAACGTGACGCGCGGCGGGATAGTAGACGAAGTGGCGCTCGTGCAGGCGCTCGAGAGCGGCGAGATCGCCGGAGCCGGTCTGGATGTGACGGAGCGGGAACCCCTGCCCGCGGAAAGCCCGTTGTTCGGCGCGCCCAACCTCATCCTGACCGGGCACAGCGCCGGCAGGTCTCAGTACCGCGAGCAGGTGGTCTTCGAAGTCTTTACTGACAACCTCAAGCGCTACCTGAAAGGCGATCCGCTCAACAACGTGGTCGACAAGACACGGGGGTTCTAACCCCGACGGACTCCGAGCGATCAGTCAGTGGCCGAGCTCGCGCAGGTAGCGGCGCGCCGCGGCGCTGCGCTCGGCCTCGGCCACCTCGGAGTCGTTATCGTGCCCAGCCCCGGGCACGGATGTAACCCAGCGATCGTACTCCATATCCACCAGAGTTAACAGCACCGCGGGAAAGTCGACGTTGGCGGCCACCCCCACGTCGCACCATTGCGGCAGGTAGGTCCCGTCTTCATCGCGGGAATACTCGGTGAAGTCCTGCAGGTGCACGTAGTTGAGCTGATCGCGGAAGTCGCGGAGACTCTCCACCGGATCGTAGCCCCAGAGCTGGGCGTGCGAGACGTCAATGCACAGCTTAGCTCGCTCCAGCAGGCTCATGTAAAAGGTCCAATCCTGGCTGGAATCGATCAGCGTGTTGGTGTGGATGTGGTAACTCAGCTCTAGGCCGAACTGGGCGGCGTATTCCGCCCACTCCTCAGCACCGGCGGCGGCGGCCTGTATATCCTCTCTCGTCACCGCCCGTCCCTCGGGCTTTGGGCCGCTCATGAACATGAAGCAGTCGACCTCCATCTCGGCGGCGTATTCCATGCGGCGCCGATTCACTTCCACATGAGCCCGGTCGCGCTGGTCAGGTGATCCACCCGTGTAGGCCGCCAGCGGCATCCCCGCATCGGCGCAGACCCGCCGCAGTCGCCCCGGCGTCCCCAGCCATTCCGGCGACAGACGCGCCTCCCATCCATCCCATCCAGCCGCTGCCAGAGCGTCCAGGGCGCGCTCCAGATCCGGCTCCTTCCAGCGCAGGCTGGAGAACCCCATCCTCAAAGCCATCTCTCCTCCCCCTTCTCTATGTTGACGATATTTTCCGCGGCGGCGATATTTCCGGTCGGTGGAATGCCAGTAAGTATCTGAAAAAATTACACATGGAACAACCGAGACCGCTCTCCAGGCTACAGGAGGCGCGAGCACTTCGATCCTTTATTACCGCCAGCGGTCTCTGGGGTGCTTGGGGGCAAGCCACCGGCCTCGGCACCGCCGTCTTCACCGGCTACGCCCTCTTGCTGGGTGGAGACGAGTCATTCATCGCCCTCTGCACCGCCGCGGCCTATTTGATCGGCATCACCCAGGTCATCTTCCCGCTCCTGGGCCCGAAGCTCGGCGACAAGAAGCGCTTCGTGGTCGCCTTCGGCACCTTCGAGATCCTGCTGCGCGGCTCGATAGTCCTCGTTCCCCTGTTCCTAGCACCCTCGCTGTACCTCGGGTCACTGCTGGGGCTAATCAGCCTGGGTCTGCTCTGCGGCTACGCCATCTCACCTTTTCACAACACCTGGGTGGCCAGTACCGTGCCCGCCCACTCCCGCGGCCGTTTCACCAGCCGACAGACGATCACCAGTACTTTCGTGGCCATGGTAGCCGGTTTCGGAATCGGGCAGTTCATCGACATGTTTGGCACCAACGACCGGCAGATGGCCTTCAGCTGGGTCTTTGCCGTAGGCACCCTGTTCGGGCTGGCCGGCTTCCTCGTGCTCCGGCGCGCGCCCTATCCGGCGATGCCACCGACGCAGGGGCAGGCTTACGACTTCACACGCGTGCTGCGTCCGTTCGCCGACTCCAACTTCCGCCGCGCCGCGCTCTTCTACGGCACCTGGACCTTCGCCGTCGGTATCGCAGGATCGCTGTACAGCGTGTTCATGCTCAAACGCCTTAACATCTCTTATACAGAGATCTCCATATTCAACGCCCTCTTCATGGTGGTGAGCATCGTGGGGTACCGGATGTGGGCAGTACTCGTCGATCGCTTCGGTGGCAAGTCGGTTCTGCGGCTTCTCCTCTTGCCCAGCGCCGTGATCCCCCTTGTCTGGATCGCCAACGAGCCAGGCGCCTACTACCTGGTCCCGGTGGCACTGACCTTGAGCGGCATAATCCTTTCGGGCATTGCCGTCAGTGTGACTCCCCTGCAGTACGGGCTGTTACCCGAAGGCGACGAGAAGCCATTCTACCTGGCGGCATGGAACGCCTCATCGAGTCTGCTCGGCGCCCTGGGGCCACTCTGTGGCGCGGTTCTGGTTCGTTACCTGGAGCCGGTGCAGATCGTGGTCGGGAATCTCACGATCGGCAACCTGCAGATCGTGTTCGCCATCAGCGCCGCCCTACGGCTGGTGCCCGCCCTCCTGCTGCGTGGAGTCGAGGACGCCAAGGAAATCTCGTCGCGTCGCCTCCTGGCCAACATGTTCGGGGGCAACCTGCTCAGCTACGCTTACAACGCCGCCCTGTTCAGCCTGGTATCGACGGCCGGCCGGCGGGCACAGGCCACCCTCGCGATGGGACGATCCGGCCATCCCCTGGCCATACAGCAGCTCATCCAGGCCCTGGCCGATGCCAGTCCAAAGGTGCGCAGCAACGCCGCTCGCGCCCTGGGGGAGACCGGCAGCGACGAGGCTACCGAGCCCCTGATCCGGGAGCTGCTCGACGACTCCTCGGACATTCGCAGCGAGGCGGCTGAAGCGCTGGGTGCTTTGGGCCATCCGGCCGCGGTCGATCCGCTGATCGAGGCCCTGGACGATCCCGACGCGCACGTGCGAACCAGCGCCGTCCACGGTCTGGCCGGGTCGCGAGGCGAGGAGGCACAGGAGCTACTGTTCTGGTATTTCAGTGAGGACTTCGACCCCCAGACCTTTCCCACTCTCGTCGAGATACTGGGCGGCATGGGCGACCGGCGCATCGTCAAGCCGGCGCTCAATCGGATGCAGGAGTTCCACTCGAACGCGATCCGCCTGCAGCTGCTCAACGGGGTCTGCCACGCCTTCGGCGCAGGCGACCAGTTCTACCGGCTGATCTCCCAGGGCAATGCCGAGCTGCCCAGCAGGCTGAGCCGGCTGCTCAAGCGCGCCGCCTCGACGCTGACAACAAGCCCGGGCCTGACGCCCGCAGTGCGCAACGACCTGCGGCTCTATTCCCGGCAACTCGTGACGGCGCACGAACAGGAGAACTCCGAATTCGTCGAAGAGTCGGTGCGTCAGCTCGCCGCAACGCTCAGAGACGGCCTCGCTCCCACTACAGACGCGCCTTACGAGGTGCTGTCCATCTACGTGATCATCGTCGCCATCAACGACTACCTACAGAGTCCCGTGCGGCAAGAGCTGGGTGATGCACGGGATATCTTTCCGATCGTCTGCGTGAACCGCCTCGCCGTGCTAGTGCGGGCCTTGAAGACCTGAGCGACACCCCTAGGCACGGCCTTCGCCGGCCTTGATGCGACGGAGTTCGCGGAGATTCCGAATCATTCCGGTGACCGGCTTGAAACGGCTGTCCGGATCATTCGTCCAATCGACCGGAATGCGGCGCAGGTCGTATCCCGCGTGCGTGGCGATCACCAAGATCTCCACATCGAACATGTAACCGTCCACCTGCTGCCGTGCAAAGAGATCCCGCATCACCTCGGCGCGAAAGAACTTGAAGCCGCACTGAGTGTCGGGGAACTCCTCCAGTCCGAGCCACCGGTGCAGCATCCCCCGGAACAGGTCAGTACCCAGTTGGCGAAACCGACGGCGTTGAACCAGGATATTGGAGGCGTTCATAGTGCGATCCCCGAGCACGCCGTCACAACCCTCTTGGATCAGTAGCATGACGTCGTCGAGGGCAGCGATATCGGTCTTGTAGTCGGCATCCATGAAGCCGATCACCGCCCCCGAGGCATAGCCCACTCCGTTGCGGATCGAAAAGCCCTTCCCGCGGTTTCCGGGATTGCGGATGCAGGTTACCACACCGCCCTCGCTGCTCCGCGCAGCGGCTTCGTCACAGGTGCGGTCCGTGCTGCCGTCGTCGACTACGAGCAGCTCGTAGGTCCAATCGCGCTGTCGCAGGAATTCGAGGCTGCGATCGAGGGTATGGCCGATCCGGCGAGCCTCGTTGAAGGCGGGGATGACAATGCTGATATCCATCTGGAGGAGCGGAATATACGGCGCTGTTCAGTCCGGTCAATCGGGTTGACAGGCCTCCCACCATCTCTATATTGCAGCGCGATCGGTCCGTCGCGATCGCCCGCCCTACCTCATTCCACTCGATATTCCATTCAATGGCCGTCGATGCCCCCAAGTTGACCGCAACTCTGTCCGCGATCCTTGAGCACGAAGGGATCCCGTCAGCAGATGCTGATTTCGTCGCCCACTCCTTGGTCGAGGCTGACCTGCGCGGGGTCCACAGCCACGGTGCCAACAGGATTGCCCGCTATGTCCGGGAACTGCGCTCCCGCATCACCAACCCAGACCCGAGCATTGCCGTGATCGATGAAGGCGCGGCCTTCGCCCGCGTCGACGGCGACGGAGCACTTGGGCCGCTGGTAGGTCGGTTCGCCATGGACCTGTGCATCGACAAGGCCCGCGAAGCCGGTTCCGCCACGGTCACCGCCTGCCGCTCGCGCCACTTCGGCTCCGCCGGCTTCTACTCCCTGCGCGCTGCCGAGCGCGGCCTCATCGGTATCGCCATGACCGTCGCCAGTCCACGCCTGGCACCTACGGGGGGGAGACAACCGTTGTTCGGCAACAACCCGATAGCGCTCGCCGTACCGGGTGACGGCGACATCCCGCTGGTGATCGACTTCGCCATGGGCCAGCTGGCCGCCGGCAAGCTGGAGCTGGCCGCCGCCAGCGGCACGCCTATCCCACCCGGGCTGGCCAGAGACCTGGACGGCAAACAGACGACCGATCCCAAAGTGGCTCTGACCGGCACGATAACGCCGATCGGCGAGCACAAGGGTTACGGACTCACTCTCCTGATCGAACTGCTCGCCGGGCTGCTGAGCGGCTCGCCCTACTTCGGCGTCGACCGGTCCGAGGTAGGCGAGCACGTCCGCGGCAGCGGCATCGGTCACTTCTTCATCGCCATCGACACCGGGCGCTTCATGCCCGTGGCGCAGTTTCGCGCGGCGGTCGCCGCCATGATCGTCGGCATCAAGAACAGTCCCCGCCTCGACGGCGTCGACGAGATACTGGTGCCCGGGGAGCTGGAATCCCGCTGCCGGAACGAGCGCCTGGAGAACGGTATTCCGCTGCCGGATTCGACCGTAGAGATGGTGCGTGAACTGGCCACAGCGTGCGGCCACGAATTCTAGGATCGGGGCGCGAACGGAGCAGAGCGTGTCGGAGAGCGTATTCACGAAGATCATGCGACGGGAGATTCCCGCCGAAATCATCCACGAGGACGAGGAGTGTATCGCTTTCCGCGACATCGAGCCCCAGGCTCCGGTCCACATCCTCGTGGTGCCCAGGCTACCGCTTTCAGGAATCCAATCGGCAACGCCGGCCGAGCGCGATCTCGTCGGCCACTTGATGATAGTCGCGGGCAAGCTAGCGGTGCAGGAGGGCATCTCCAGCGGCGGCTATCGCGTCGTGGTGAACGCCGGCACCGATGGCGGTCAGACAGTGGACCATCTGCACGTGCACCTTCTAGGTGGTCGGGCGATGACCTGGCCCCCGGGATAGAACGCGAAAAGGCGGGCCACATGGCCCGCCCACATCGCGAGAATCCGCTCTGGGTCGGGCGGTTAGGTCTTAACGACGGTGACGTAGCCGTTCGCGCCGCCCGGCACCGCACCCTTGATGAACAACAGGTTGCGCTCGGCGTCAATGCGCACGACTTCAAGGCCGCGCACTGTGACCTGCTCGCTGCCCATGTGGCCAGGCATCTTCTTGCCCTTCCACACCTTGCCGGGGTCGGTTCCCTGGCCGATCGCGCCACCGTGCCGCACGCGGTCGGGGGTGCCGTGGGAGGCACCGTGGCCGCCAAAGTTATGGCGTTTTACTACACCGGCGAAACCCTTCCCCTTCGACCTGCCAGTAACCTGGACGCCGTCGCCGACCGCGAACTGGCTAACGTCGAGTACCTGACCCACTTCGTAGGCCTCGCCGGTGCGGAATTCCTTCAGAACCCGATGCGGGTCAACACCGGCCTTGGCAAACTGACCGGCCACCGGCTTGTTTACCTTGCGCGCCGGAATCTCGTCGAAGGCCAACTGGACACCAGAATAGCCGTTGTCCTCGTCCGTGCGCAGCTGCACGACGGGACAGGGCCCAGCCTGCAAGATGGTAACCGGAATCAGATGCTCCGATTCGTTGTACAGCTGCGTCATGCCCAACTTCTTGCCGATCAGGGCGACCATCGATCCGCTCCCTCTATGATGCAAAATCCCTGCGAAGTAATTGAAAATAGGATAGCTCGAGCGATCCAGCAAGAGCCGAACTGCGTCCAGTTTCCCGGCCGTCCCCCCCACCGATGCCGCTTCCCGTAAGCCGAATAACGGTCCTCCGTGGCGGCGCGGTCGGTGACTTCGTCCTGACGCTTCCGGCCCTGCGGACCCTCGAGGCCGCATTCCCCGAGGCCGAGCTCACCCTCGTCGGCAATCTCGAAATCCTGCGCCTTGCTCCCCGGCATCGGCACCGTGACCACAACGCCGCCACATTGGCACCGATGTACGTCTCCGGCCGGCCGCTCCCCGAAGCTGCCAAAGCGCTGTTCGAGCAGGCGCAGCTGACCATAGCCTACACAACCGATACAGGGGGACCGTTCGCCGCTAATCTCCGACACCTGGCCGGCGGCCGCGTGGTGCTCCATGATCCTCGACCGGCTCCAGGACGCCACGCCTGCGACCACCTGCTCGACGCCCTCAATGGCCTGGACCTGGGGATGGCGGCAGATCCCCATCCCCGGCTCGAGCCGGCAGCTATCGATCGCGGCTTTGCCGATGCCCGCCTGGCTGCCGACGCCCGCCCGCTGGCACTCCTGCATCCGGGAAGTGGTGGTCCCCGCAAGCGCTGGCCGGCCGATCGGTTCGGTGCGCTCGCCGCCCGCCTCGCCGGCCGTGGATACCGCGCCGGTGTAGTCACCGGCCCGGCGGAATGCGAGCTGGAGCTGGAGCTTTCCGGGGCCCAGTTGCAGATGCTGCGGCCACCTGACCTGAACAATCTAGCCGGCCTGCTCGCAACCGCCGACGTCTACGTCGGCAACGACTCGGGGCCAACTCACATGGCAGCGGCGCTGGGCGTGCCGACAGTGGCGTTGTTCGGACCAACGGATCCCCTGGTCTGGGCCCCTCGGGGGCGACATGTGAGCGTGGTTCGCTCCGTGGCCGGGAACATGGCGTCGTTGCTGCCGGCGCAGGTCGAGGCTGCAGTCGCCGCGCGTATCGCGAAAATTGATCATACTTGATCTTGAGCACCCCCCGGCATCCGAGACCCCACAACACGCGGGACGACGCCGACGGATGGTGCAATCGCAGCTCCACCACCGCGACATTCGCGACCCGTACGTGTTAGAGTCCTTCGGACGGGTCCCCCGCCACCGCTTCGTCTCGGCGGGGCTACAGAGCCAGGCCTGCAACGACCAGCCGTTGCCGATCGGTTCCGAGGCAGACGATCTCCCAGCCGCACGTGGTCGCCTACATGCTGCAGGCCTTGCAACTACGGTCGGTGGACCGGGTGCTGGAGCTGGATGCTGTATGCGGCTATCTGACCGCCCTTCTGGCACAGCTGTCGCCGAGGTCCACGCCATAGAACTCGTGCCAGAGCTTGCTGCGCAGGCGGACGCCACATTGCGGGAACTAAAATGCAAAGGCGTTCGGGGCGTGGCCGGGAACGGGCTGTCAGGCGCCCCCGAAAGAGCGCCCTTCGATGCCATCATCGGCTCGGCAGCTGCCCCCCCACGTACCGGAAGACCTGCTGCAGCAGCTGGCGCCCGGAGGGCGGATGATCCTGCCGGTGGGAGATTTGCAGCAGTTTTTGATTATAGTGATGAGATCGCCGTCGGGCTACCGTCAGGGACCCCTCCTGCCAGTGCGTTTCGTGCCGATGCGTTCCCACTACGGTGCCGCGACCATTAGTCAGCTTCATCGACGATCTCGATCATCACCTCGGCCGTGCCGGCGGTAACCATCTCCAGTTCCAGAGCAGCGGCGAACGATAAATCGAGTATTCGCCCCTCGATAAATGGGCCCCGGTCGTTCACCTTTACAATCACGCTTTTCCCGTTGGACATGTGCGTCACCTTGACAATCGTGCCCAACGGTAGGACCCGATGGGCGGCGGTAAGCTTGTACATGTTGAAGATCTCGCCGCTGGCAGTCTTCCGCTTGTGGAACTTCTTGCCATAGTAGGACGCCATTCCCACTTGGTAGGCGTCGCGGGTCGAGACCGAATGCGGCTCCACCGATCCTACCGGCACCACGGAGTTGGCACTGGCCTGCCGCGAAGCGGGACGGGACGGGACGGAGTGAGCGGTATTCGAGCTGCGATAGATCGGATGCGGGACGCAGCCGCTCAGCGCCAGCATGAGACCAACCGCAGCTGCGAAGCGCAGCCGGGCGCCCGCCCGGCGCCCGGAATCAACTGCGAAGATCACCTGCGCCATCTCGTTGGATCCGATGTTGCGGCCTGGACAGAATGGGCGCGGTCGTCAGGGAGTTTCCAGACTCCCAATCAGAGAGGCCACTCGCTCAATGCCCTGTCTTCGGCAGAATTCGGCAATGCCTTCGGCCACCTCGACGCCGGCGTTCGGGTTCACGAAGCTTGCGGTGCCAACCTGGATCGCCGCGGCCCCGGCAATGATGAACTCCAGCGCGTCGGCAGCCGTGCTGATGCCGCCTAGTCCAACGATAGGTACGGATACCGCTTGGCGCACCTTCCAAATCATCGCCACCGCCACTGGCCTGATCGCAGGGCCAGAGAGGCCACCCGTGACGTTTGCAAGGATAGGCCGCCGCTTCTCCACGTCGATCGCCATCCCCAGCAGGGTGTTGATGAGCACTACGGCGTCGGCTCCGGCCCCTTCGACCGCCCGGGCGATCTCGCCGATGTCGGTCACGTTGGGGGTGAGCTTGGCGAACACGGGAAGCCGGGTCGACTTCCTGACGGCCTCGATCACTTCCGCGGCAGCGACCGGGTTGCAGCCGAACAACATGCCGCCATCCTTCATGTTGGGACTGGAGATGTTGACTTCGAGCGCAGCGATTCCGTCGAGCTCATCCAACCGCGCGGCCATCGCGCCGCTCGCTGCGGATGTGGGCGCGGCGATGTTAACCACGATGCGGGTGTCGAGGCCTGCCAGGTAGGGCCACTTCTGAGTGATGAAGTCCTCCAGGCCAGGATTCTGGAGGCCAATTGAGTTGAGCATGCCCGCCGGGGTCTCGACTATCCGCGGAGGCGGATTGCCCGGCCGCGGTTCCGGCGTGATAGTCTTGCTAACCAGACCACCGATCGCCGCCAGGTCCGTGACCTGCTCCATCTCGCTGCCGTAACCGCAGGTTCCCGAAGCCAACAGCACCGGGTTGCGGAACCGCACCCCGGCTATCTCCACACCCAGGTCGACGTCACTCACCAGCACACGCTCTCGGCATCGTAGACGGGTCCGTCCAGGCAGATGCGGCTGTAACGATTATATGGAGAGGCGTCGTCGCCCTCGGATAGTTTCGCCGTCTCCACCACGCAGCCGACACAGACGCCGATGCCGCAGGCCATATATTCCTCGAGGCTAACCTGGCAGGGCAACCGCAGATCGCGGCAAGCGGCCGCGACAGCCGCCATCATGCCGTACGGCCCACAGCAGTAGACCGCACAGTCTCGAGTCCGCTCAACCGCGCCGGGAAGCAGCTCGGTCACGAAGCCGTGATGGCCCTTGCTGCCGTCGTCGGTGGCCAACAGCACCTCGTCGGCGGCCGGCGCGAGAAGCTCGGGCGGCAGGTGCTTGCCGGCGTTGCGGGCCCCGATGAGCAGGATGACTCTGCAGCCGCCGCGACGCAGGTAGTCGCCGAGGAAGAGCAAGGGCGGAACGCCGATTCCACCTCCCACTAGGACGGCTGCCGCGCCGGCGGCAGGCTCGTGGAAGCCATGCCCAAGTGGTCCCAGACAGGCCACGTCGGTGTCACCCTGCAACCTGCTCAATGCCGCCGTCTTCGGGCCCACCGCTTCGTACAAAAGGTCTATCGTGCCCGCTTCCACGTCCCGTTGACCGACACTCAGGGGCAGACGCAAGTAGGGGCTGAAATCCTGCGCGACCTGGACCTCGACGAACTGACCGGGCTCGACCTGACGAGCGATAGCTGGCGCTGCCAGGCGGGCAAGGTAGAAATCCTCGGCAACCCGCTCGTTCGACGTAACGACTGCCCGTTCATCCTCCATCCTGCTCATCCTACTCGCCGTCCGACGGAACGACCGCAGACGAGTCCGCTATAGTGGGCGATATCGTCGCCTCATTCTGGACGGGGGTAGCGACCGGGCCTGTCTCCTCCTCCGCGATAGGCGGTTCGGGATCGACGGCAGCTACCTGGTCGCCGTCCATGACGTCGGCCATTGTCCGAGCGAACGGGAGCACTAGCTCTACCCACACCTGGAGCGGCCGTAACTCCTTGTCGCGGTGGCGGCGAGTGGCCGGGTAGAATTGGTACTGCTCGGCCGCTTCCAGGGCTGCAGTCCGGAACGGCTCCTCACCCGCGAACACTTCGACATCCTTCGGCTGCCCGTTGCGACCGATCAGAATATCCAGGATCACCTC
>CAYWBJ010000283.1:0-3078 GCA_964456165.1 uncultured Gemmatimonadaceae bacterium
GGCACTGTCGCCTCCGACATCATCTGCTCCTTCTACCTTGAGGTCGATGTGATCGCTGTGAAGCTGCTCTTCGTGGAAGGCGGCATCGCTCCTCCTCCAGGCCCCGGGCTGGGTGTGACGCTGAACAGGGAAGCGTTGACCGACTTCCGCGCCCCCGTGTAGGTCGGCAGCGAATGGCTCGTCACCGCACGGCCGGAGGCCGGGGCAAGTCAAGGCGCCAGAGGAAGGAGCCGGCCACGGGCAGGCGGGGCCATAAGAGTCGGGAGCGACGCGAGGCAAGCGGCGGGTCCGGCTCTCACCCGCATGCTAAATCCACTTTCCGTCAAAGCCGGTCCCACGGCCGCCGCGCCGCCGCCCACCGGTCGGCCCGCAACCAGCCTATGGTTGGCTGGCTACGCCGGCACGGCAAGGCGATATGGGTAGAGCCGGACCCGTGGGGCAAGCCGGTATTCATCCGCGACGGCTCCGACGCGGGTTGTGCCGACGCTGAGGCCGTTCGGTACGCCTTCTTAGACGCCTGCGCTCCCCTCGTCAGCGGCGCCGAGGGGACCATTGTGGAGCGCCTGGGTCACGAATCCGATGCGACCCTTTTCAGGATGGCGGTCGCCGCCCTCGAACTGCCGATCGACTTTCCTCCGCCAGTGCTAGCCGCCGCCGACGAGTTCCCCGACGTGGACGTCGAAGCAGCCCTGGCCGCTGACTGTCGTCGCGACCTGCGCAGCGTCCCCCACGTGACCATCGACGGGGCGGACGCCCGCGATTTCGATGATGCCGTCGCAGCCGTCAGAGAGGAGGACTGCTACCGGGTCTGGGTCTCCATCGCCGACGTCGCCTGGTACGTGCGCCCCCGCTCGGCCATCGACAAGGAAGCCCTGCACCGCGGCACGAGTGTCTACCTTCCATCCCGCGTCCTGCCGATGCTGCCGGAACGACTCTCCAACGATCTTTGCTCCCTGCGCCCGGGACTACCCCGCCTTACCGTGACCTGTGAAATGGTCATCGACGAGGCGGGCCGGCGGCACGAGATCTCGGTCTATCCATCCCTCATCGAGAGTAGGGCGCGCCTGACCTACACCCAGGTGCGGGCCGCTCTCGAGGGCAACCCGGAGGCGGTCCCGGCATCATCCCGACAGACCGTGCAGCAGGCAGCAGCCGCTGCGGTTCTGCTGCGGCGACACCGGTTCGCCCGCGGCTCCCTCGACCTGCACATTCCCGAGGCATTCGTGGTGATGGACCCCTCCGGCACCCCGGCGCGCGTCGACTCGTGCGAATCCGACCGGGCGCACCACCTGATCGAGGACCTGATGCTCGCCGCCAACGAGTCGGTGGCCGAGTTTCTGCTCGACCACAAGCTGGCCGGAATCTACCGCGTCCACCCACCGCCTCCGCGCGAGAAATGGCAGCGCCTGCGGGCCTGGAGCAAGCGTTTCGGCATCCCGCTGAAACTGAGCGAAGTCGACAGGCCGAAGACGGTCGCGCGCTTCGTCGAGGCCTTGCGCCAGACCTCACAGGCCGATGCCGGACAGCTCCTGCTGCTGCGCGCCCTCGCCCAGGCCTACTACGACCATCGGGTAGGACCGCACTACGGGCTGGCTTCCAACGCCTACGTCCATTTCACCTCGCCCATCCGCCGCTACCCGGACCTGCTGGTGCAGCGGGCCCTTTGGAGGCACTGGCGCGGCAAGCCCAGGCTGCGGGGGCTCGAGCAGCTGGCGGAAACCGCGTCCGTCGCGGAACGCCGCGCGCTGGAGGCGGAGCGGGAGATTACGCATCTCGCCGCCTGCATGGTCGCCAGTCGACGGATGGGAGAGGAGTTGGAAGCGAAGGTGGTGGGGGTGCACGCCGCCGGCCTCTTCGTGCGACCAAACGATCTGTTCGCGGAAGGGCTGTTGCCGTTCGCCAGCGCCAGCAGGATCCTGGAGGAGGGTTTCGATATCCACGAGGAAGAGCAAATCGCGCGCGGCCGGCGTTCCGGCCGGCAGTTCGCCCTGGGCGACACCCTGCCGGTGCGCCTGGCGCACGTCGATCTGCCGCTGCGGCGCATCAACTTCGAACTCACGGAGGGCGAGTCGGCTTCTCCGGGCGCACCGTCGGCCGCTGGCCGACAGCGGAGCATCGCGCCTGTCGGCACCGAGCGGAAGCGGCGTGGCAATCGCGCCAGGCCAGGCCGCCAGCGAGGGCGCAAGAAGCGTCGAGGTCGGTAATCTCTCTGCAGCGCACCGGCGGGCCCGGGTGGGTCGCCGGCCCGCCCAACGAGCGACTTGGCCCCACCGCCATCGCGGCAGGCCGCTGGGGACCGACCTCAGCGGCGGTTCGCGAAGTAGCCCGACTCAGTTCGCAACGCGGGCGTACTTTCGCAAGGTCGGGCAGTTTGGGGCCACCCGACCCATCTTTCCTCCGCCGGACCAGCTCACCTCGGCGACGTAAACGTCACCGAGGTCGTCGACGCAAATACCGTGTGGCGCGTACAGGTCGTCGTACGACAGCGGATCCTCGCCACCCCCCCAGCGGGACAGCAAATTCCCATCCGTGTCGAAGACGCTCACCCGGCCCCCCGTAGCGTCCGGGGTAGGCGGCGCCTGACCAGGCCACATGCCTGTCTGAAACCCAACCTCGGCGACGAAGACGCGCTGCTCAGAGTCGATGTAGATATCGCAGGGGCGCGCGATGTCGCCCCACTCGTCGACGTACTCTCCATCCGGGCGAAACCGCTGGATCCGGTAGTTCTCACGGTCGGCGACGTAGACCATACCGTTGCGGTCGATTGCGATCCCGTGCGGAATGCCGAACTCCCCGGGGCCGACGCCAGGTCCGCCCCAGGAACCGATCAGGTCGCCGGCGGCGGTGTATCGATGCACCCGCGCGTTGCCGTAGCCGTCGCTGACGAAAAGCTCCCCGTCGGGCGCGACCGCCAGGTTACAGGGCAGGTTGAACGCCCCCGCCGACTGCGTGATAGTCCGGTAGTCACCGTTTACGACGCCGGTCTCGGAGGGCTGGCCGCTAGTTCCCAGTCGCCACTCGAGCTCCCCTTCCGGCGTGAACTTGGCCACGGTGTGGTCGACATCGTCGACGCAGTAG
>CAYWBJ010000284.1:0-1738 GCA_964456165.1 uncultured Gemmatimonadaceae bacterium
CCCGCAGACTGGCGGCGATCTGCGAGGAGTTCAACGTGCCGCTAATCGCCGCAGCGCTGCAATTCTCCCTGCGCGATCCGCGGGTTGCGACCACTGTCGTCGGCATGACCCGACCCGAGCGCGTGCAGCAGACCACCGAGCTGGCCACGATGGCTCTGCCCGACGGGCTCTGGACCGCCCTCGACGCTGTTGGCCGCGACAGCGAGGATCCCGAGGCGAACCGGTTCAAGTAAACCGGGATGACGGGTGGATTCTGATGGTGGGCACCCGAGCCTCTCGGGGCGCGCCTCGATGCCGTTGCGCTCGGAGGCGCATCTGGGTGGTCCCTGGCCGCAGTCAGGTGGCGCGACGACAGCTTCGCGGAGACGCCGCGACATGCCGACGTAGGACGAAGGTCTGAGGCTTGTGCCTCGGAGACCGCTACGGTAGCTCCGAGATCAGGCGTCGGAGATTCGCGAAGTTGGTCTTCATGGCCTCCAGACGCGAGCCGCTAGCGGGAACGAAGTGGGTGGCGACGGACAGGATAACGTCGCAGTCGTTGTCGCGCAGGTTCTGCAGCAAAGTCGGATAGTCGACGTCCCCTTCGCCGATCGGCATGTAGTCGAACTCCAGCTGCGCTCCGTCGATCGTGTGGATGTCCTTGGCATGTACGCCGTGAAGGTAGGGTTGGAGGTTCGCGAAGCCGGCGGTGGCATTGTCGATCTCGCCGCAGTTGCGACTGTCTGCCGGACACCACAGGGCCTTGAGTCGCGACGATCCCACAGCTTCGAAGATGCGGCGCAGGTTGGTAGATGTGTTGGTGTAGTTCCAGTGCATCTGCATCACTGCTACGATGACATCGTAGCGCTCTGCCAGGTCGGCGATAATCGAGAATGCCTCGACGAGCTTCTCCATGTCGACGTCGGCGATGATGCCGCCGCGCGTGGCCCAGCGCATCGGCCAGGTCGGCTTGCCGGCGGTGTATTCGCCCGGCCAGGCGAAGCTGCTGCAGGCGACGGCGCCGATGCCTAGGCGGGAGGCGACCTCCATCGACCGTGTCAACGAATCGTAGTGCTCCTTGAACTGCACGTGATCCAGCATCTTACCGGGCACGAGCTCGGCGAGGTGAACGGTCTTGAAGAGGCCGCCGCCGTCGGTGAAGAAGAACTGGCAGCCGTAGGAGTCGACAAGTCGGGCGGAATCGTCGATTTCGGCGTCGGGCAGACGGAAGAGCGCCAGGTTATCGCGATGGTCGCCGCCCCACACGTAGCGCACACCGAGGTCGCGGGCCACGGCTAGTGACTCTTCGAAGGGAAGCTGCAACTCGCTAAGGTAAATGCCGAGCTTGAAATCGTAGGTGCCGTTGGGCATGGGTCGTTTCCTTTTCGCGGCGAATCCCGGTGTCTTCTTCGGTCGACGCCCGGGATGATTAAGTCCTGCTATGAGACCTGACAGTGCGGTCTTAGAACCCCACTGTCGGGGCTTGTGGCAAGATGTCGAGTGGGGTGGCGGTGCCTACTGAACCCGTCGGCAAGATCATGCGGGGGCTCCGGTCCCTCGATTTGGACACCGAGGTAATCCTGCTTGTAGCGCCAGCCGAAAGTTCGTGTAATCCGAAATGTGCGTATCCGTTTCTCTCCCTGGTAAAATTCCATCAGGAAAGCGCCATCCCGCTTCAGAAACACAACCCGGCCGTTGCCGTAGGAGAGACTCGTTCCGGAAAAGTCACCCACGACTGTTTCGTCGGTGGCGAGCTGGT
>CAYWBJ010000285.1:0-29231 GCA_964456165.1 uncultured Gemmatimonadaceae bacterium
CGATCTGCTACGCGAGTTCCTGCAGCGCCGCGAGCACCTCTTCGCCGTCATCGACGAGTACGGCGTGTTCTTGGGCATCGTGACGCTGGAGGACGCGATCGAGGAGATCGTCGGGGAGGAGATCGTCGACGAGCTCGACTCAGCCGAGGACATGCAGAAGCACGCCCGCCGGATGAGCCAGCGGCGCATCCCGCCGACGCCGAGCTGACCAGATGACCCGTCCCTGTTCGGACGGCCTCCTTTTCCGTAGTTTCTGTCCTCGGTTCCAGCCCCCCGCACAGCAGGAGATTCGAGCAACGCATGCAGGCCTTGGTCGCCCTCGCCGACGGCACGACCTTCGCGGGCGAGTCCTTCGGCGCCACCGGTGAGTCCATCGGCGAGATGGTCTTCAATACGAGTATGACCGGCTATCAGGAGATTCTGACCGATCCCTCGTACGCCGGCCAGATTGTCTCGATGACCTACCCGCTGATCGGCAACTACGGCGTCAACGACGACGACGACGAATCGGACCATCCCCACGTGCGCGGCTTCATCGTGCGCGAATGCAGCCGCATCCACAGCAACTGGCGCTCGTCCCAGAGCCTGCCCGCGTACCTGGAGGGGCACGGCGTCATGGGCATCGAGGGGGTCGACACCCGGCAGCTCACGCGCCGGGTGCGGATCCACGGGGTGATGAATGCGGCGATCTCGACGGTCGACCTGGATCCCGGTAGCCTAGTCGCCAAGGCCCAGGCCTGGAAGGGGCTGGAAGGGGTGGACTTGGTGAAGGAAGTGACGTGCGCGAGCGCCTACGAGCAGGCGCCGGACAAACCGAAGCACCACGTCGTCGCGTTCGACTTCGGCATCAAGCGCAACATCGTCAACAAGCTCGTCGAAGCAGGTTGCCGGGTCACGGTGGTGCCGGCCACCACCACCGCCGACGAAGCCATGGCCCTGGAGCCGGATGGCATCTTCCTCTCCAACGGCCCGGGCGACCCGCGCCCGCTCAACTACGCCATCGAGACCTGCAAAAACCTCATCGGCAAGCGCCCGATCTTCGGCATCTGCCTCGGCCACGAGATCCTCGGCCTGGCCTTCGGCGCCGAGATCTTCCATCTCAAGTTCGGCCACCGTGGCGCCAACCAACCCATCGTGGAGCACGCCACCAACCGTATCCTCATCACCTCCGAAAACCACGGCTGGGGCATCAGGGGCGACTCCCTGCCCGACTTCCTCAAGGTCACCCGCAACAACCTCAACGACAACTGCGTCGAGGGCCTGCATCACAAGGAGCTACCCATCTTCTCCATCCAGTGCCACCCCGAAGCCTCCCCCGGCCCCCACGACAGCTTCCACCTGTTCGACTACTTCGCCGAGCTGATGGACCGCACCTAGCGGCGGTACCGCGGCAGTGTCGTGCGGCCGCGGCCAAGGCGGAAGCCACACCCGATGCTTTCGGCCATAGCCCCGGACAGCAGTTACCTGCATAAAGTCCGGCAGTTGAGTAGGTCCACTCAACTGCGTCGGTGGGGATGAGGGTACCCACCGATGGTTGGAGGCTGGCAGGGGACCTGGCCGTGGCGCGGGTGCGGGGCAATGGAGCAACGGTGGCGGGATTTCGGCGCGCAGCGCCGGCCAAGCGATAGCGGGGCACAAGATTGACAACACGCCGAAGGAGACGTCCCCTGCCGACCCCTCAATCAGGTAGAAACCCCCAACAACCCCCGGGAAAGCTGAAAGTCCGTATTGCCCTGCTCGAACGCCCGCGCCACATGCTCCCGGGAAGCAGCAGCAACCAGCAGATCCAGCACCCGCTCGCTCCACCCCTCCCCATTTCCCTCCAGCACCAGGTCCCAGTCGCCGTCGACACCATCGGACGACGCCGCAGTCACCTGCAGCACCGGTACCAGTGGATGGCCCTGCAACGGGCGACGCTCCCCGTGCACCAGAACCATCTCGATGCCGGTAGCGCCCAGACCTGTCAGCGTCTCGACCCAGTGATCGCTCGGGGTCTCCATGATGTAGAAGCCGGTCGTCTCGGGACGCTGACCGTAAGCCAGGTTCGGCGCCGCGGCCACCCCGTCCAGTACGGGAGAGACGAACTCGGCGGCCTGCAGCAGTCCCCCGCTGGCCGGCACCACCACGGTGCCACCGGCGGTGACGATCCACCGGGCGACCTGAGCCATGTAGCTGGCGGCCGCGGTCGCGGGTGGACCGGCGGTGTCCATGGCCAGGTGCAGGCCCTCAAGTCCGACCTCCTCCGTCTCCGGCACAGCAGTCGCTTCCAGGGTCTGATCGAACCAGCCGTCGACACGCTCGAGAACCTTGTGGATGCCACCGTCGAGCTGGACGCTAGCCCAGCCGAACGCCCCTGGATCCAGGCCCATCTCTTCGACCTGCTTGCGGTAGAAGTCATTGTGCGTCTTCTCACAGCCGTGTTCGAGCAGCAAGACGTGCTGGGCCAGGGGGTGGGTCAGGTAACCGACCATGGTGCGCAGCTGCATCTCCTCGGTGGAGCCGGCAGAAGAGACGCCGCAACCTTCGGTGTGCACCAGCGCGACGAAACGGCGCACCCCCTTCTCCGTTCCCGCGCCGCGGGCGTTGAGGCGCTCGGCGCTGATCCGGGCGATCTGACCGGCACAGAGGCTGGTCGGCATCACTACTCCCAGGCGCTCGGTGGCATGACTGCCGCTTGTATGATAAACCCGCAAGCGGCGCTCGGGACCGCGACCCGGCACCACCGCCAGCGGTTCGCCCGTGGGTGCCGAGGCGTCCGACAGTGCCCTGAGCCGGCTGCCGTCGGTCTGCGGCCAGTTGCGCCAGATCTGCACCTGGGAATGGCCGGCCTCCTCCCCCTTGGACAGCTCGCCCGAGGCTACCCGCAAAGTGCGGGCGAAAAGGGCGGCACCCAATTCCTCCATCGGCTCGCCGTCGAGGTAGGCGCCGGCGTTGACGTCCATCTCGCCGGAAAGTAGCTCGTAGCGCTGCGAGGTAGTGACGATCTTGATAGTGGGTACGAACGGGAAGTTGGTGATCGAGCCGTTGCCGGTAACGAAGTAGATGACGTTGCAGCCGGTCGCCACCTGGCCGGCGATGCTCTCCAGATCGTTTCCGGGGCTGTCCATGAAGTAGTAGCCCGGCTCCCGGATGGGTTCGCCGTAATCGATGGCGTAGTCGAGCCTCACCTCCGGATGCCTCTTCATCGCCGCGCCGATCGACTTGACGTTGATGTTGTAGAGACCGCGCAGCTTGTTGCCACCCGACGGGTTGCCTTCGACCGACGTCCCGTGCCAGCCCACCCTTTCCTTGAAGCGCTCGACCATCAACAGGAACCTCTGCGCCGTCTCCAGGTCGCGGACGTTCTGCAACACGTAGGGCTCGGCCCCAACCAGCTCGTCGGTCTCTGCCAGGTTGGCGGCCCCGCCCGAGCGAATGAGCTCCCTAGCAGCCCATGAGGCCAGCGGGTTACCCGAGATGCCGGAGAAGGCGTCGGAGCCCCCACACTGCAGTGCCAGCTTCAGATGGGCGGCCGAGTGCTGCTTGCGCTCGCAGCGCTTCAGTCCCTCCAGCCAGTTGCCGAGGCGGTCGGCCGAGGCGCTCAGCTCCTGATCCAGACCAGCTTCGAGCGCGGTGAAGTGGTGCACCACCTGGTCGAGCGGATAGTCGTTGGCCTTCATGTAGGCTTCCAGCATTGCGTTATCCACGGCGCCGCCAGCGTCGACCGCCAGCACAGCGCCGACGTTAGGGTGCACCATGAACCCGGCCAGCGTGCGCAGCAGCAGCTCCCGGTTATTGGGCTCGACCCTGCCACCCCCTTCGGTGTGGGCCACCGGCACCACCCCGTCGACATTGGGGATAGCGGCCGCCGCCGGCGCCATCCGCTCGGCCAGCAGCCGCGCGAAACTCGAGGCGCGCGAGCTGGTGCCGAGAATCACCAGGTAGTTTCGGGTACCGACCCCGCGCGTGTTGCCGCGATCGTAGCCATCGAAGGTGCGCGGCTCCGCCTCCACCGCCACCTGCGAGCCGGCCTGGAAGTTGAACTCGTCGACCGTGTACGGCTGGATGCGGTCCTGGAAGTTGGCCTCGGATGGCAACTCGAAGTCGAGGTTGCGCATCCCCAGGGCGATCAGGATACCCTCGTTGCAGACGTAGCTGCCCGGCTCGATACGGCGCAGGGCAAACCCGAAGGGCAAGCCCCACGACAGCAGGAAGTCTCCCTCCTCGCTCGGCCCCACGGCGAAGCGGTGGCCTTCCATGACCGTGTGATCGAGACGAAAGGCGCCGGCGCCGTATTGGATGGTGGTGCCTGCTTCCAGCCGCCGCACAGCGATGGCGACATTGTCTCCGGGCATGGGCAGGCGTCCTACATCGGCGAACTGGACTTTCATGGTATGGCGTTCGGGGTTGGGGGTTGCGGATTCAGAACAGCTTGAAGTTGGCCGCATCCACCTGCGCGGCCTGGTGCATCAACACGGCGTTGGCCAACTCGATTGCCATCCGCGACTCGAGCGTGATGCCGGCGCGCACGCCTAGGCAGGGATCGTGGCGCCCTTTCCTGAGCAGGAAGTCGATCTCCTCGAGGTCCTTGCGAACCGACTGCTGCGGGATGGCGATCGAGGCGGCCGGCTTGATCCCGACGCGGCAGATCAGCGGCATGCCAGTGGTGACACCCCCGAGCAGGCCACCGTGGTGATTTCCCTGATAACCGGTTGACCGGATCGGGTCATTGTTCCCGCTGCCCTGGCGCGCGACCACGTCGAACCCGGACCCGATCTCGCAGGACTGGACGGCATGGAGGCCGCCCATGGTTCCCATCAGCCGCAGCTTGAGGCTCTCGTAGAGGGGCTCACCCAGAAGCGGGGGCACGTTGACGGCCACAGTCTCGACCGCGGCCCCGAGTGAGTCACCCTGCTTGCGGGTAGTGGCGATCAGCTCGGCGGCGCGGGCGGCGAAGTCGGCGTCGATGGAGCGGATCTCGGCGGCGTCGAGGGCGGCGTCGACCACGGCCACCTGCTCGCCCGCCAGCGTCCTGTCCTGTTCACAGAGCTCGGCCACTCGCTCGGCGAGTCCCACCTGGGCCTGCAACGGTCCCACCTGACAGATCGAAGAGAAGATGGCGGTGCGGAAGTTTTCGGCGAGAAACAGGCGCGCGATCGAGCCACCGATCACGTCGCTGATGGTGGAGCGGTAGCTCGACCGGCCGCCGCCACGCCCGTCGACGAAGCCCCGCGACTTATAGTGCTTGACCAGATCGGTATGGCCCGGACGGACGTCGCCGGCGGGGCCGATGAACTGGTCGTAGTCGGACGAGCGCTTGGCCGCGGAGAGCACCACGGCCGCGATCGGCTCGCCGGTACTGCGGCCACCGCCGTAGGTGGCTGTGCCATCGCCGTCATCCACGGCCAGCGCCGGCCCGGCGAGCAGCCGTTCGCGATCGTCTGTGTAGAGTCCGGAAAGGAAGCAGACCTGGTCGCTCTCGCGCCGCGGTGTCCCGTGTTTGCTGCTGCCCGGGCGACGGCGATCGAGGTAGCCCTGCACCTCACGGCGGTCGACCTCGAGGCCGGGGGGACAGCCGAAGACGATGGTGGTGATGCCGGGTCCGTGCGATTCCCCGGCGCCGGCCACCCCGAAGAGGGGGCCGCCCAGAATCTCCATGTCGTTGTCCGTACGGTGGCTGGGGCGAAGTCTGGAATCTAACCGTTGACTTCTACCGGGGCAATCGAGCAGAGAGGCAGATGGCGTCCGGGAGAGAGCGCTATATCGAGCCGGTCAGCCGCGCCAGCTCCGCTTCGGCGATCTTCAGGTCGTAGCGGGTGCGCACCAAGTCGCCCCGCACCTGCGTCAAGTTAACCTGCGCGTCGAGGACCTCGAGCAGGCGGGCCTTGCCGACCCGGTAGCGCTCCTCGGCCAGGCGCAGGTCCTCCTCGGCGAGCTTGACGGTGCGCTCTCCCAATCGGGAGAGCTTGACCAGCCGTGCCAGGTCGAGGCGCTCGGTCTGGATCGCCAGAGCCAGATCGCGGCGTTGCTTCTCGGCGTTGAGGCGCGCGGTCTCCAGACCGACCCGGGCCCGGTCGATGTTGGCCTGGCGCAGACCGCCGTCGAAGACGTTGTAGGTCAGGTTGACACCCATGTTGAGCCGGTAATTCTGGTCCAGATCCTGCACCACCCGGTCGAAGACCTCGTTGTTGCGGCTGTAGTTGACGCTGCCGCCCAGGCGCGGGTACCAGGAGGCCCGGCTCGCCTTCAGGTCGAACTCGGAGGCCAGCACAGCGGCCTTTACCCCCAGCGCAACCGGGTTGGCCGCCAAAGCCTGCTCGACCAGCTCGGGCAGGCTGTCTTCCAGCACCGGAACCTGCCAGTGCTCCGGGCGCAGCGCCGTCACCTCAAGCGGCGCCGTCACGTCGGCGCCGATCCGGTGGTTAAGCTGGGTCTTGGCCAGCACTACCTGCTGCTCGGCGTTGATCAGCTGCGAGCGGCTGTTGTCCAATGCCACCTGCAGACGCAGAACGTCCACCTCCGTGCCAGACCCCACCTCCAGCCGTACCTGGGCGTCCTCTAGCTGCTTCTCGCTCAGGCTCAGCGCCTGCTCCTGGACCTGGACCAGCTCGATGGCCTTGAGCAGCTCGAAATACCCGCGCTTGACTCCAGCGACCACCTCGGCGCGCCGGGCACTGAGGCTCAGCTCCGAGTTCTTCAGGTTCTGCTGGGAGGCCCGCCGCGTGTTGGCGCGGCGGCCGGCGTCGTATAAGGTGTAACTGAGCGAGGTGCTCACCGCATAGGAGTTGCGGTCAATCGCCGGGATCAGGGTCTTCTGTTCCTGGAAGATGCGCTGGCCGGTGTCCAGGTCGATCTCGCCAGTCGGGTTCTCCTGAATGCGTACGGAGGGCCCGGTGCGGGAGCGGTTGAGATTGATCAGGGTGGCATCGACCGACGGCAGCCGGTCGGCCCGCGCCGCCTTGACATCGGCCACCGAACGGTCCACACCACGCTCGGCGACGTGCACGTCGAGGTTGTGGTACAGCGCCCGCTGCACGCATTGTTCCAGCGTCACGGGCTGGGCGTCGACCTCAAAGGCCAGCAGGGTCGTCAGGGCGGCCGCGGTGGCTCGATACATTGTCCCTATCCTCCTCGTACCTCGTGCAGGACCCGACGCCACCACCCTGCCATGTCGTCCAGCAGCGAGTAGAGCGTCGGGGCAAGAAACAGCGTCAACATCGTGGACGTAACCAGCCCGGACACCACCACCAGACCGACCGGACCCCAGCGTTTCGCGAAGCCCTCAGCGGTGCCGAACACCATCGGCAGCACCAGCGGCATCAGGTTGAGGATGGTGGTGAAGGCGGTCATCATGATCGGCCGCATGCGATTCTGGCCACCGCGCAGGATGGCCTCGTGGCGTTCCATGCCCTCGCGGCGGAAGTGGTTGATATGGTCCACTAGAACGATACCGTTGTTGACGACGATGCCGAATAGGATGAGCAACCCGAGCATGGCGTTGTTGTCCATCGGCACGTCGAGCAGATAGAGGCCGAGAGCGACCCCGATCAGCGAGAACGGAATTGCCAGCATGATCGTGAACGGGTGGATCAGCGACTCGAAAAGGGCGGCCATAATCAGGTAGATCAGGAGCACGGCGAAGATCAGCGTAAAGTTACTGTCGGCCACGTCCCGCTGCATCCACCGCGCCTGGCGACCCAGGCTCCAAGAATAGCCGGACGGCAGACTCATAGCCGCCATCGCGGCCTCGACCTCGCCGGTCATGCGGTAGGCCCGCATCCGGTCTTCGGTGTTGGCGAACACGGTGACGGTGAGCATGCGGTCTTCCCGCTGCAGGCTGGTCGGGCCCTCCCGCACCTGAAAGCTGGCGATGGTGGCCAGCTGGATAGGCGTGCCGTCCCGCGATTGGTAACGGCTGTTCTGCAGCTGCTCCAAATCAACCCGGTCCTCCTCGGCCAGCTGCATCACCACATCGATCTCGCGGTCGCGGGTCTTGAACGAAGTCGTGCGCCGCGTGCCGAGCGCCCCGGCGATGGTGCCGCCCACATCCTGCGGCGACAGCCCATAGCTCAGCGCCTGCTCGCGATCAATGCGGACCACGATCTCCTCGTCGCCCTCCTCCATGCTGTTGTCAATGTCCACGACCCCGTCAATGCGGGCCAGGCGGGCGCCGACTTCCTCGGAAAGGACCGCCAGCACCTCCTGATCGGGCCCGCGCAGCTCTACTTCCACACCCATAGTGCGGCCGAACCAGCTGCGGGTCCTGCCAACCTTGTACGTCACTCCAGTCGTCTCCGGCAGTCGCTTGCGAATGGCATTGCTGGCCTGCATCGTGGTAAAGCGGCCGTCGTCGGCGTCAACGAGGCGGGCGGTGAGGCGGCCGCTGCGCTGCCCGAAGTTGGTGGTGAGCGACTCCACGTCCAGGCTGTCGCCGGCGGCCAAGATCACCCGCTCCATCTCGGCATACAGGTCGGCGACCTGCTCGAGACTGAAGCTACGGTCGGTCTCGACCGTGATGTCGACACGGCGCTCCGGGGTGCGCGGCGTGCCCCGTTGCTCGATCTGGGTGTAGAGATAGACCCCGGCTGCCAAAAGCACCACGGTGCACAGCAGGGTCACCGAGCGATGGCGCAGGGTCCATCCGAGAAAGCGGGCGTAGGACTCGCGCATTCCGTCCCGGTGGAAGCACCGCCATACCACTGCCACCGGCACCAGGGCCAGGACCATGCCCAGTCCGGTAGTCCACTGCATCGCCGCCAGCGTCGCGGCCACGCGCACCGACCAGTGACCCAGCCAGGCGACCGTGGCCGCCGGGCCGGTGCTGTACACCGACCAGCCGGCCGTGGCT
The DNA here is from genome assembly GCA_964456165.1 of uncultured Gemmatimonadaceae bacterium. Lineage (GTDB taxonomy): Bacteria > Latescibacterota > UBA2968 > UBA8231 > UBA8231 > CAYWBJ01. The sequence continues at coordinate 8,828 of CAYWBJ010000285.1, forward strand.
ACCAGCACGCCCAGGGCCAGCACCTTGAGCCACGAATCGAAACGTCTGTACTCGCTCCTGAACAGACGCGACGCGGCCAGCGGAATCACCGACAACGAGACCACCATCGACACGGCGATTGCGAGGCAGATGCTGACGCCGGCGTCGCGCAACCAGGTGGCCATGCGGCCGTCGGACAGGAAAAAGAACGGGATGAACACGCACATAGTCGTGGTGGAGGAAGCGACGACCGCCATCCCCACTTCCTTGCTGCCACGCAACGCCGCTTCGACCGCTCCGCACCCTTCCTCTTCCCGCTTGCGGAAGATGCTCTCCAGTACGACCACGGCCGGATCGACCAACATGCCCACCGCGAGCATCAGTCCGACCATCGAGACCATGTTGAGGGTAATGGTCGAGCCGAACAGTTCGCGGGCGCCGTACATACCGGTGAAAACGCAGAAGGCTGCAGTGGGAATCGAGATGGCAATCACCAGGGTGCTGCGGATGTTGCGCAGGAAGCCGAAAATGATCCCGATGGCGAGGAAGGAACCCAGGATGGCGGCGGTCGTCAGGTTGTCGACTTCCCGCAGCACATCCTCGGCCCGGTCCCGCACCACCTCGATCTCCAGCTGGCCACCGTAATCCGCCTCGATCCGCCGCAGCACGGCGCGAACGTCAGCCGCCACGTCGATGACGTTGGCCGCCGGCTTCTTGAAGACCTCCACCGTGACCGCGTCGATCCCGTTGAGGCGCTCGAACCGCCTCTTCTCCGGGTAGTCGTACACCACGTCACCGACGTCACCGAGCCTGAGCGAGCGGCCCACCAGGGGGAGGCCACCAATCTGCTCCACCTCAGTGAATTCGCCCATCGCCCGCACCTGGTAGCGACTGCCCGCGTCAGCCACGCGGCCGAGCGAGACGTTGACGTTGTTGCTGCGCAGCTGCCAGCCCAGCGCCGGAATCGCCACGTTGTGATTGTCGAGCCGTTCCTGATCGAGGTGCACGATCAGCTGCTTTTCGTCGATGCCCCCGATGGTCACGTCGACCACGCCCTCGAGGCGCAGCAGCCGCGGTTCCACCACCTTTTGGACGATGTCGGCGAGTTCGTCTCCGGCGCCCCGCCAGGCGATGCTGAGGTAGACCGTGGCCCGCTGATCGCTCTGCCAGCGCCAGATCCGGATCAAGTCCAGGTCTTCCGGCAACAGCCCGGCCACCTGGTCGACCCGCTCCCGCACCTCCATATTGGCCAGGTCCATGTCCGTGCCGGCGACGAAGTCGACCCGCACCGACGACCGGTTATGGGAGGAGCTCGACGAAATGGACTCGACGTTCTGGAGGGTGGCGAGAACCTCTTCGAGCGGCAGCGTGATCAGTCGCTCGACCTCTTCGGGCGCCGTGTTCTGGTAAGTCGCCGTGACGCGAATACCGGACGCTGAGATGCTCGGCAGCTGTTCCAGCGGTAGCCGCTGCAGCGAGACCGCACCCAGCACCAGGAGACAGATCGTCAACATGGCGACAGTCACCGGCCGACCGACGGCGAACTCGGCGATCTTCATCGCCCGTCTCCTGACCCAGCGACAACTCGCGGTCGTCCGACGTCAAGGCGTCCGTCTGGCAAGGCGCCTGAGCGAGCCGTGCTGGTCGGGCAGGGCGAGGGCAAGGAACGCTGTGAGAGGGGACATAGCGGCGCCAGACGGCGTGAGGGAGTGTCGGGACCGGACACTAGTGGTAGTCACTCCGGTCCAGCAGGCTGTAGACCACCGGGATCACCACCAGTGTCAACACCGTCGAGACCAGCAGCCCACCGATGACGGTAATCGCCATCGGCGCGCGCACCTCGGCCCCCTCACCCAGCCCCAGGGCCATCGGCAGCAGCGCTAGGATGGTGGTCGACGTGGTCATTAGGATCGGCCGGAAGCGGACCTGCCCGGCTTGCACCAGTGCAGCAATCTTGGCTACCCCCTCCCGCCGCCTGAGATGGTTGACGTAGTCGACCAGCACGATGGCGTTGTTGACCACTATGCCGGCCAGCATGATCAGGCCGATGAGGACGACGACGCTGATCGTCTGGCCGCTAGCGAGCAGGGCCAGGGCGCTGCCGACCAGGCCCAGGGGAATGGTGCACATGATCACCAGCGGATGGAGCAGCGCCTCGAACTGGGAGGCCATCACCAGGTAGACCAGGAAAACGGCCAGCAGCAGGGCGAACTTCATACTGTCGAAGGAGCGCACCATCTCCTCGTTCTGGCCCCCGATGGCGATCGAGAAGCCATCCGGTACCGGAACGGTCGCCAGCACCGATTCGATGTCGGCGACGACACTGCCTAGATCGCGGCCATCCAGGTTGGCAGAAACCACCGCGACCCGCTCCTGGTCGATGCGGCGGATCTCGGCCGGGCCTTCCACCACCGCGAGGTTGGCGACCGCTTCCAGCGGTACTGCCACCGGGTAGGCCGGTGGGCTGACCGTCATCTGCCGCAGGTCGTCCAGGTTCCGGCGCTCCGGCTCCACCGCCCTAACCCGGATGTCGATCTTGCGATCCTGACGGGTCAGCTCGGTGGCGACGTTGCCCTGGAGCTTGTTGCGCAGAAGCTCGCCGATCGCCTGGGTCGTGGTGCCGATCTCGGCGACACGCACCCGTTCGAACGAGATCTGTATCTCTGGCTGACCGCCGGCCGCCGACGAGCGGATGTCGACGAGGCCCGGGACATTTGCCAGCCGCTCGGCCACGCTCGCCGCAAGATTGCGCAGGGTGCGCTGATTGTAGCCGTAGACCTCCACCTCGATCGGCGTGCGGAACGAGAAGTAGGAGGGTCGGGAGAACCGGTGCTCCAGACTGGGCACGTCCACCAGCAGACGGCGTACCTGCTCTATCAGTCTCGCCTCGTCAGCGGCGGCGAACGGCGCGCGCAGCCGGACCTGGATCTGCGCCAGGTGCTCCTTCTTCTCGTCGGCGTATCCTCCGGATTCGCTGCTGGCGCCGACGGTGGCGAAGACGGTGGCGACGCCGTCCAGGCCGCGCACCTGGCGGTCAATGGCGGCAACCCGCGCGACGGTGGTCTCCAGCGGCGTGCCGGAAGGCCATTCGAGGTCGACGAGGAATTCTCCCTGGCTCATCTCCGGCATCAGGTCCACGCCCATCGCCTGGGCACGATGGAACGTCGCCGCCGCCGCGACCAGAGCCACCAGCAGAACCGGGGCGCGGTGGCTCAGGGACCAGCGCAGCACCACCGGATAGAGCCGGACCAAACCGGCGTAAACCCGGTCGAAGGTCCACCACAACGGCGCCAGTGCCGCGCTGAGGGCGCCGGCGCAACCAGTCAGGATGCGACCGGCAGCACGCAGGGTGGCAGCGGCCAGGCGTGCACTCCGCCCGCTCTCCGGGGCCCCGGAGAGCGGGGCGCTACGCCCTTCTCCCAGACTAATCGACGACAGCATCGGGATGAGCATGAGGGCCAGGAGTAGAGAGGACAGCAAGGAGAAGGTCACGGTCAGCGCCTGGTCCTTGAAGAGCTGCCCTGCCACCCCCTCGACGAAGACGATCGGCAGAAAAACGCAGACGGTGGTCACCGTCGCCGCCACCACCGCCCGCCCTACTTCGCTGCTGCCCCGGCGCGCCGCTTCGCGCGCGCCCAGTCCCTGGTCGCGGTAGCGCTGCACGCTTTCCAGCACCACGATGGAGTTGTCTACGAGCATGCCGACGCCGAGGGCCAGCCCACCCAGTGACATGATGTTGAGGCTGACCTCCGAGCCGAACATCAGGAAGAAAGTGGCCACCACCGAGATGGGGATCGAGAGGCCGATGATGGCAGTGCTGGAAAGATTGCGCAGGAAAAGATAGAGGATAATCACGGCCAGCACGCCGCCGATGGCCGCGGTCTCCAATACCTCCGCGACCGCCTGACGGATAAAACCGGCCTGGTCGAACACCACCTGGATGCGGGCATCGCCGAGCAGGGAGCGGCTGCTGTCCTCGAACTCGGTGAGGCGCTCGCGGACGCCGGCGCTCACCTGCACGGTGTTGGCATCTCCCTCCTTGAATATGGCCACCTCCACGCCTTCGACGCCGTCGATGCGGGCGATCACGTCGCGCTCGCGGTGGCCGCGCCGCACCCGGCCCACATCCTGGAGCAGGACCGCCGCTTCCCCTACCTCGCCGATGACGATGTCGCCGATTTCCGCAATGTCGCCGAACTCGTTGAGCGTCCGCACCAGGAACTCCGCCTCGCCTTCCTTGAGCAGGCCACCGGTGAGGTTGACGTTCTCGGCCGCCAGCCGCGCCGTCACGTCGCTGATCGGGATACCCAGATCGGCGAGCCGCACGGTCTCCAGCTCGACCTGGATCTCCTCCACCAGTCCGCCCGCTACGCGCACGGCGGCCACTCCTTCCAGGCTCTCCAGGTCCAGGCGCAGACGATCCTCGCAGAGGCGGCGCAGCTCCATCAGATTGCCGCCGCCGTACAGCGCCACCCGCATGATCGGGTCCAGCGCTGGATCGTAGCGCAGCAGCACCGGCTTGCCTGCCTCCCGCGGCAGCTGGACCAGGTCGAGCTTCTCACGGATGTCGAGGGCGGCGAAGTCCATTTCGGTGCCCCAGGCGAACTCGACGACGATATCGCTGAGCCCGGGCCGCGACACGGAGCTGACGCGGATCACGTTGTTGACCACCCCCACCAGCCCCTCGATCGGCTCGGCCACCAGACGCTCGATCTCCGCCGGCGCCACGCCGGCATACTCGGTGCGGACTGTGATCGTGGGATAGGTGATGTCCGGGAGCAGGTTGACCGCAAGCCGGTCGAAGCCGATCAGGCCGAAGGCGACGACCGCCACCATCAGCATGGCGACGGTGATCCGCCTGTCGGTAGAGAACTCGACCAGCTTCATCGCCCCTGCCAGGCCTGAGGAGACATCGAGCTGGTCATCGATCCCCGCCGCCGCGCCAGGTAGTGTCGCCGCCGTCCGAGCTGCTGTCGCCCTCGGCTCCTGCCGGGCCAAGGCCGGCCGCGGTCACACCGCTTCCCATGCGCTGCTTCATCTGCCGCCAGCGCTCCACCGCCGCCGCCTCGCTCAGCCCCCACCGCTCCCGTAACCGCCCCACGAAGGTGGCCGAATCTGGCATGGCACGCCCCTCGCCACCGCCGCGGCCGGGCCCCCACTGCCGCGACTCATTTCTGGTCCCGGCAGCCTCACCCTCCTCTTCTTCCAGCGGCGGCAGGATTCCGGCCAGCCGTACCGACTGCCCATCCTTGAGTCCCTCCTGGCCCACGGTGATGACTTGGTCGCCATCGCGAAGACCGGAGACGATTTCGACGCGATCGCCTTCAGAGTAACCCAGCTCCACCCGGGCGCGGCGCACCAGACCGTCGTCGAAGAGGAGAACGTCATCGGCGTCAGTCTCGAGGATCAGCGCCTGCTTGGGTACGACCAGCGTCGCCGGATGAACCCCCGTGATGAGCCGAACGGCCGCAAACATACCGGGACGCAACCCGTTGCCGCCCGCCGGAACCTCCAGCGTCACCTTGACGGTTCCGCTCGCCGGATCGACCCCCGGATTGATCATGCGCACCTCCCCGGAAAACGGGCCGCCGGCCAGCGCGTCGATCTCGACCTTGGCCGGCTGTCCCACCGACACCTGCTGCAGCCGCGACTCGGGGATCCGGATCCGTGCCAGCAGCGGATCCAGGTCCGCGATGGTGAACAGCGCCTGGTTCGGGTTTACCATGTCGCCCAGCTCCACGTCCCGCCGCATGACGATGCCAGCGATGGGGGCGCGAATGTCGCCATACTCGAGATTGAGGTCGGCCTCGGCCAGGTTGAGCCGGGCGTTCTCAAGCTGGTGCCGTGCGGCGTCCAGCTCCTCCTGACTTACCAGGGCTCGGTCGAACAGCGACGTGGTGCGCTCGTGCGCCAGCTCGGCCTGATCCACCGCCACCTGCGCCTGCTGCCGCCACAGCACCAGCTGATCCTTGTCCAACCGCGCCAGCACCTGACCGGCCGCGACCTGCGACCCCTCCTCGGCGAGTAGCTCCATCACCAGACCGGCGGCGCGGGCGACCACGCCCACGCTCCGTTCGGCCTCGAGGCGGGCGTGGGTCTGGACGTAGGCGTACATGTCGCGCCGTTCAACCGCTTCGGCGCGGACCGGTATGGCCGCCGTCTCCCCGCGCTGACCCCACCCACCACCACCGCGGCCGCCCCATGAGGGGGCCGAACCCTCCTTGTCGTCGCAGCCGTACCCCGCACTCAGCGCCAGCAGGCCGGCGCCCAGGATTGCCAGCGCGGTGTCGCGACCCTCTTGCTGCATGGTGGACCTCCTGTGTCTGCCACCGACCGGATCCCCGGCTGGCGGCTGCAGGTTGGACGGCGGCCGGGTACTAATCCTTTAACCCCGAGCCACGCGACCGGTTGTAGGTATGATGCCGATTTCTATATTCGGGGGTGTGGAAGAGAATGAGCACGATATCGAGCTTTGGCGCCACCACCTCGAGGACGAGGCGGACGCCGCCTACCTCTATCGGGTACTGGCCGAGGTGGAGCCCGACCCCAATGTCGGCGAGATCTACCGCGGGCTGGCCGAGGTCGAAGACCGCCACACCCGGATGTGGCAGGAGCTGTTCGCCGAGCGCGGCATCGAGGTGGCTCGACCGGAGCCGTCGCGCCAGAGCCGGCTGCTCGGCTGGCTCGCGCGCCGCTTCTCGCCGTCGCTGCTGCTGCCCTTGCTGCTGCGCGAGGAGGGGCGCGAAGTCGTCGGCTACCTCGATCTCTACCAGAGCACGCCGGCCGGCACCAGTACCGGCGATACCGCTCAAACCCTGGCCCGCGAGTCGGCCAAACACGCCTACACCCTCAGCCGCCTTTCCGGCAAGACCGGCGAACCCTGGCACAGTACCAAATCGGGCGGTTTCCTCGGCAATGTCGTCTACGGCTTCAACGACGGGCTGACGGCTAACTTCGGGCTCGTCGCCGGCGTCATCGGCGCCGCCGCCGACGCCCACGAGATCATCCTTGTGACCGGACTCGCCGGGATGGTGGCCGATGCGCTCTCGATGGGCTCCTCCGGATACCTCGCGTCCAAGAGCGAGCAGGAGGTACACTCGCACGAAATCGCCAAGGAGCGCCGGGAGATCGAGCTGATGCCCGAGGTCGAGGAGGAGGAGCTCAGTCTGATCTACCAGGCCCGGGGCCTCACTGAGGAGCGGGCCCGCGAGCTGGCCCACGAAACGATCCAGGTGCCCGACCGAGCGCTGGATGAGCTAGTGCGCGAGGAGCTGGGCATCGTCAAGGCCCACACGACACCGCTGCGAGAGGGCTGGATCACCGGCGTCGCCACCGCCGTCGGCGCCCTGATACCGGTCGCCCCCTTCCTCTTCACCCGCGGCCCCACCGCCATCTGGCTGTCGTTTACCCTGGCGATGTTCTCCCACTTCGCCGTCGGCGCCGCCCGCAGCCTCTTCACCGGCCGCAAGTTCCTGCGCAGTGGACTGGAGATGTTCGCGGTCGGCATGGGCGTGGCCGCCGCCGGCTACGTCGTCGGCGACCTGGTCATGCGCCTGCTCTGACCTTTCTACTTTACCGCGTAACTGCTCGATTTGTAGGTCAGCGTCTGCCCCGGCTCCATCGCCGCCACCTTGGTGTTGGGCGAGAGGAACGCGACCTCCCGCGACAGCTGACCGATGTCGGCCGGCTGGCCCATAACCTCGCCGTAGTGGCAGGGAATGACGATGTCGGGCCGGATCAGGCTGGCCGCCCTGGCCGCCTCGCGCACCCCCATCGTGTACTGTCCCCCGACCGGCATGATGGCGATCTGTGGTCCGTGCATCTGGCCGATCAGCTGCATGTCGCTGAACAGGCAAGTGTCAGAGGTGTCGTAGATCGTGATGCCGTTGTCGAAGGCGATCGTGAAACCGCTGACGCAGCTGTCCGGACGGAAGTACTCACCCTCCTTCGGGGGCCCGTGCTTCAGGAACGGCGCCATCGACAGCGAGTGGATGGCCTGCGTCATGGTGATGGTAGCATCCTTCACCTTCACCGTGCCACCCGGGTTCATCGACATCGCCCGGGTTCCCATCTTTAGGCCGTGTGCCTCCGCCACCACGCACATCTCGTAGTTGCCGATGAACTTCGCCCGGGTGCGCTTGCAAATCTCGAACGCGTCGCCGACGTGGTCGCCGTGACCGTGCGTGGCGATCACGATGTCGGCCTTGCGCACCTGCGAGAGCTTCATCTTCGCCGTCGGATTGGCGTCGAGCCAGGCGTCGAAATAGATGATGGTGCCCTTCTCCGACTCGAACTTGAACGAGGCGTGACCGATAAAGGTGATCTTGACCGATGCCATTGTATGCTCCCCCTGCCTTTCTCGCTTGTGACGTGACTTTGTCTGCAAGGGCTAGGATATGCGCGAGGTCACCGCGCGTCAATCGGTCTCGACGGTTCTCCGAAAGCTCCCTTACAAGCTATTTTTTCAAATTCTATATTCAATGTTTCTAGCTATTTATGCTAGGAAATGCGACAAACGCCTACGCCCGAGAATACCGGCACCAGCCCCTATTGGCTGCCGACGGTCGAAGAGGATGCGTCCACCGGGGAGCCGCGGCGCCGGAGAGCTCGATGAGGCCCATCAGCTCACCCACATCCATCCGCGTTTGCCAGGTGGGCGGGGCATGGAGTATTACGCAGAAACGCCGCAAAAACAAGTGATACGGTTGGTCGACACGTCGGTGGGCTGGAAGCCGGGGGGCGCCCGGGAGACGCCGCCTCAGGCCGGGCCTCGGGCGGACAGCTCGCGCTGGCGCACGAGTGATCCGGCGAGGCGGTCCCGCGCCAGCTCGCGGCCGCTGGCGGGATCGACCTGGCCGAACTCGAGCACGCCGGTGGGGCACGACTCGACGCAGGCAGAGCACCGCACGCACTCTGGATCGGCCATCGGCATGCCCTTGTTGGCGAAGTTCATGATGTCGATACCCTGGTGGCAGACGGAGGTGCAGACGTTGCAGGAGATGCACTTCTTCTTGTCGGCGAGGATGCGGAAGCGGCTGAAGCGGGTGTATACGTGCATCAGCGCGGCCAGGGGACAGGCGAAGCGGCACCAGACGCGGCCGCTGAACCAGAAGTAGGCGCCGTAGCCGATGATGCCGGCCAGTAACAGGTCCACCACCCACTTGTAGTTGAGCTGGATGCCGAACGGCTTCCAGCCGTAGAGCAGGCCCTCGTGGAACAGCCGCAGGCCGTTACCGATCCCGGTCTCGGGCCAGGTCCAGCTGACGACGCGGCTCACCAAGAGCAGCAGGCATATTGCCAGGATGGCTTGACCCACCAGGTTAACCCGGTTCCAGCCGGTTCCGTGCGGCATCTTGTGGCGGTGCTGATCTCCCATCGTCTCAGCCAGGGCGCCGCAGGAACAGATCCAACCGCAGTAGGCACCCTTGCCCCAGAAGTAGATCATGACCGGAATGATCACGCAGGTCTGCACCAGACTGATACCCAGCCACCACCACAGCGGCTGATGCGTGAAGACGTTCCAGATGAACAGAGGCCAGGCCAGCACGAAGCCGAAGGCGCGCCAGTACTCCCGCCCATGGCCGTAGTCTACGGCCGGGAACAGGGCGTCGGCGAAGCCCTTGGCCCAGCCGGAATCGAAGAGCCCGTTGTAGCCCAGATAGGGCAGTGCGATGTAGGGCAGAAGGAACAGCGGCACGACCTGCACCGCCGCCAGCGTCGTGGTCTGGGCCCGGATGTAAGGTGTGCGGCGACGCCGCACCCGCCGGACGCCGAACAGGATCACCAGCAGCGAGTAGACCAGACTGTAATAGAACCCGGGTTCGCCCAGGTTGAGGTTGAGCACACCCAGCAGACTGCTGGGATCGGTGGCCATGGCGCCGACCCGGCCACCCGCCCGTTCGAGCAGGCCGGAGACCTGGAACGGGAACCAGCCGTTGTCGCTGAACCATCGGGTCAGGCTGCTTCCCGCCTTCCAATTGTAGACGAAGGTGCAGAAGGCGACGAACAGACCCAGACCCAGCCATTGCCGCGCCGCCAGCTCGCCGCGGATGGCCACGCCGCTGCGGCGGAAGAACTCCAGTGGCGCCTCCCGGCCGATCATGCTGAAGACCGTGTCGTTTGGCAGCACCCGCTCCTCGCCGTCGGCATCCTTCAGCGCCACCTCCCCGGGGCCGATGCGAAGCAGGCTGCTGGCCAGCAGCAGGCGGATGCTGCCGGCGTGCCGGCGAATCTCCAGGTATTCGCCACTGGTTGTGGTCACCTGTTCTGACGTGGGCGTCGAAATGTTCACCTTCGCCACCGGGTCGGCTGAAAGGGCTTCCAGCTTCTCCACATTCTCCGGCTTCGGCCGGGCGAACTCCGGCTTGCGGTAGGACAGGGTGACCTGCCCGCCGGCCAGCGCCACGGCGATCGCCGTCTCCAGGGCACTGTCGCCACCGCCCACCACCAGCACGTTCTTCCCGGCGAAGTCCATCGGGTCGTGCAGCCGGTTGGAAACCTTGTCCAGCTCCTCCCCCGGCACCCCCAGTTTGCGGAAATTTCCAGAACGGCCGATCCCCACCACCACCCGCCGCGCCATCACCTCATCCGCATCGGGGACGACGAGTTGGAAGTGCTCCCCCACCTTCTCCACCCGCTCAACCCGCAGCGGCCGCGGCTCGATGCCCTCCGCCAGAGTCTGGTCGACCAACTCGGCGACCAGCGACTCCTTGACCGTCGCCGTGAACTGGAGGTCACCGGCCGGCACCATGTCGGTGGGATAGGTGTAGATCAGCTTCCCCTTGGGGAAGTTCAGCACCGTGGAGAATGGCTCGGTGGCCTCGAAAATCTCGAAGCGCAGACCGGCATTGCGCGCGGCCAGCGCCGCCGCCATCCCCGAGACCCCGGCACCGATGATGGCCAGATCCAGCACCCCATCCGTCTGTCCGCCGACGGCGAAGCCGGGCTCGGCCAGCATCTGTTCCATCGCCCGCGCCCCCGAGTCAGAGGAGAACTTCAGCAGCGGGATGCCGGTGAGATCGCCGACGATGTAGAGGCCGGATATATTGGTGCGTCCGTGCTCGTCGACCAGCGGCAGCTTCTCAACGACCCCAGCCGGCCACCGCAGATGCAACCACTGGATGTACTTCCCGAGAAGGCTCATGATGATCCGGAGTTTCTGACGGAGGGGCGAAAAAATAGGCCCCCCCGGTCGGAGAGGCCAGAAGTCGTTCATCGCGGCCGCATGCGGCGGCGGCCTGGGGAGGACAGGCAATGGGGCGTCTGTCCTGCGGGCCTGCCCGGCTGTCAGCGCACCAGTCCTCGTTCCGGTTACCGCCGACCGCAGGCGGCACCGTGACCCAGCGCCAGGCACCACCGTAGCACCGCCGTGGCACGAAATACCCCCGCTGGCTACTTTCCTTTTCCGTTCTCTTTTTGCGGAGACTCCATGACTGCGCCCCTGACATCGATCACCGCCGAGCCTCGTCCTGAAAAAGACCAGCTTTCCGGCGCCTGGCCGGCCTTCGCAAGCACCCTCGCAGAACACGGCCGCACCCTCAGGCGACGGGTCCTGACCACCCTGCAGGTCAACGTCGGCAAGCTCTGCAACCAGACCTGCCGCCACTGCCACGTCGAGGCCGGTCCCCGGCGCAAGGAGATCATGACGGCGGCGACCGCGGCACGGGTGGTGGAGCTGATGCACGGAGAGGGGGCCGAAGCGCTGGAAACCGTCGACATCACCGGTGGCGCCCCGGAGCTCAACCCCCAGTTCCGCTACATCGCCAGGGCCGCCCGTGCCCGAGGCCTGCGCACGATAGATCGCTGCAACCTGACGGTCCTGCTCGAGCCGGGGCAGCGGGACACCGCTCAATTTCTAGCCGACGAGGGGATCGAGGTGGTCGCCTCAATGCCCTGTTATTCGCGGGAGAACGTGGAGCAACAGCGGGGCGACGGCGTCTTCGACCGCAGCATCGAGGCGCTGCGCCTGCTGAACGATCTCGGCTACGGGCAGGCCGGAAGCGGCCTGGCTCTCAACCTCGTGTACAACCCGGTCGGCCCCTTCCTACCGCCGGATCAGGCCGAACTCGAAGGCGACTACCACGAACGCCTGCTCGACGATTTCGGCATTCGTTTCAACGGTCTCTTCACGATCACCAACATGCCGATCAAGCGCTTCCTCTACGATCTCGTCCACCGGGGCGAACTCGAGGAGTACATGACCACTCTCGTCAACGCCTTCAACCTGCAGAACCTCGACAGCGTCATGTGCGTCGACCTGATCTCGATCGGCTGGGACGGTCAGATCTACGACTGCGACTTCAACCAGATGCTGGAAATCGGTTCGGGCGGCCGCCACCGCACCATCTGGGAGCTGGAGACGCTGACCGAGCTTACTGGCGACCGCATCGCGGTCGCCGATCACTGTTACGGCTGCACCGCCGGCGCGGGCAGCTCCTGCGGCGGGCAGCGCAACTAGGCGGCTAAAGACCTTTCTCTTCCAGCTCCAGCATCACCACTTCCGCGATCTGGGCCGGCGGCAGGCAGCGAACCGCATCGCAGGCCTGATATTGGATCAGCAGGCGCAGCGGCCCGCGAGCGGTCGGGGCCGCCTCCGGCGCCAGGCGCAACCAGGCTAGCAACGTGGCCCGGCCCGCGTACACCGCCAGCGTGTCCTCCTGCGACGCCAGGTAGTGCTGCTGGGCGGCCGGATATTCGACGCCGAGGACCTCGAGCGGCACGTCGGCGTTGACGGTCAGCGACGTTGGAACGAGCCAGCTGCTGGAAGCCGGGTTGGCGTTGATATGCCACCCCTCGCTGATTTCCAATTCCACGGCCGCGACGAACTCGGCGGCGGGATGAAGACGGCCCTGCAGGGAGGCCCGCGAGCGCACGAGCGTGTCCGGCAGGTCGGGGACCGGCGCCGTGGCACCGACCAGGGCAGCGGGAGTCACGGGTTCACCGCCGGCAGCCGGGAGTGATTCGAGGTAGCGGCGAGCAGCGGCGATCATATGGATGTAGGCCCCGGGCGTGGCCTGCAGCATGCTGCCGAACACTGCCAGCGTGGTGCCGGCCAGGTCCCGATAGGCCTTCTCGCCCGTCGTCGCAGCCAGCTCCAAGAGCAGGTGCACAACGACGGCGTTTGCCGAGGGCAGGGCCGAGTCCTGCGCATTCTTTATGCGCAGGATCAAGTCGGTCCCGTTCTCGGTGTAGAAAAAGCCACCCTCCTCACGGTCCCAGAAACGGGTGATCAGCTGCTCGGTCAGCCCGTGCCCAGCGGCCAGCCACCGGGAATCTCCCGTTGTCCGGTGCAGATCGAGCAGCCCCCGGGCCATGAAGGCGTAGTCCTCCAGGTAACCCTCGGGCTTGAGCACACCGCCCCGGAAGGATCGCCCCAGAGCACCGTCGGCCGTGCGCATGCGTCCCAGCACGAAGTCGGCCGCCGCCTCGCCCATGCGGCGGTAATCTTCGGTTCCGGTGACTTCGAAGGCCGTGGCGCAGGCGGAGATCATCATGCCGTTCCACGCGGCAAGCACCTTGTCATCGAGGAGGGGGTACTCACGCTCGACGCGCTTGTGCAGCAGCTGCCGCCGGGCTTGCTCGACAGCGGCGCGCAGTGCTCCTGGATCCCGATCCAGGTCGGTGGCAACCTCATCCAGGCCCTGGGGCATGAACATTACCCGGCCGGCCACCGCCTCCGGCATGGGCGCCAGAGCGAAGACTTCGAAGAACAGGTCGGTCCCCTCGCCCAGCACGGCGGCGACCTGGTCTTCGGTCCACAGATAGTAGAGACCCTCAACGTGCTCCGTCTCTGCGTCGAGAGCGGAGTAGAAACCGCCATGCGGTCCGGTCATCTCCCGGCGGACGTACTTCAGGATCTCCTCGCCGATACGCCGCCAGAGCGGATTCCCGCTGAGGTGATGGGCCCTGAAGTAGAGGTGGGCCAGCTGCGCCTGGTTGTAGAGCAGCTTCTCGAAGTGGGGCACCCGCCACTCCGCGTCGGTCGCGTAGCGGTGAAAGCCACCGCCGACCTGGTCGAAGATGCCGCCGTGGGCCATGCGATCGAGCGTATGCTCGACTATCGCCAGCGTCGACGAGTCCGTCAGGGCTGGATCCTGCCAGGAATCGAGCAGGAAATCGAGACGGATGGCCGGCGGAAATTTCGGCGCTCCGCCGAAGCCGCCGCTGCGCGCGTCGTAACGCCCGACGACGGCAGCCAGCGCCCGGTTGATCAGCACCGAGTCCGGTGGCATCGGCGCAGCCTGGGTCGCTGCCGCGTAGCGACGGATGGCCTGAGTCAGCTGCTCGGCCTGCATCTCGACTGCGGCGCGGCGCTCGGTCCAAGACTGGTGCAGCGCCTCCAGGACCCTGGGGAAGCCGGGACGACCGTGGGCATCTTCAGGCGGAAAGTAGGTGCCGGCGTAGAACGGCTTGAGCCCGGGCGTCAAGAACACCGAATTCGGCCACCCGCCGCTGCCACTGACCATCTGGGTGGCGACCATGTAGCTCTGGTCCAGGTCTGGACGCTCCTCGCGGTCAACCTTGATGTTGACGAACCACCGGTTCATCAGCGCCGCAATCTCCGGATCGGAGAATATTTCCCGTTCCATCACATGGCACCAGTAGCAGGTCGAGTACCCGACGGAGAGAAAGATCGGCCGGTCGTGGCGGCGGGCCTGCTCCAACGCCTCCCTCCCCCAGGGATACCAGTTCACCGGGTTGTGGGCGTGCAGCAGCAGATAGGGACTGATCTCGCCGGCCAGGGCGTTGGGCGATTCTCGACCGCCGGACTGGCGACCGCCGGATTCGCGACCACCAGCAGCCAGGGCGGCGGCGGTACCCTCCGGCTCGTGGACGACGAGCTGGTCGCCGACCTTGCCCGTGGCGGCGACGGCGTTGGGACCGGCGGCCGGCCAGTAGGCAACCGCGGTCACCGCAGCGGCGGCGAACAGACCTGTCCAGATCAAGGATTTCGGAGGTCGGGGAGGACGGCGCAAGGGCGTACGCTGGGCGGCTTTGGGGGTCTGGACAGGAAGTTTAACATTATCAACGCGCGCCCACGATGGCAGCAACTGCAAGCGCGGGGAATCCTGCTTGACGCTCTCAGACGCCTCGCCTATGCTATCGCCGCATTTTACGCGATCCGCCGCCGACGCGTCGGACTGGAGGTACTATGGCTTTCCCCGTCCACGGGACCCAACACCGGGCGACCGCTACCGGAACGCGCGGCATGGTCGCTGCCGCCCATCCGCTGGCTGCTCTGGCCGGCATCCGGACGATCATCGACGGGGGCAACGCCATCGACGCCGCCGTGGCCACCGCGGCTGCCCTCAATGTCGTCGAGCCCTTCATGTCGGGATCGGCCGGCGTCGGCTACATGCACATCTACCACGCGGCCTCCGGCGAGCAGAGGATCTGCGACTACGTCGGCCTCACGCCCCAGGCGGCGGAAGTGGCCCTGTTCGACGAGCAGAAGAAATCCCGCGGACCCATGTCGCCGCTGGTGCCCGCCGCCTGCGCTGGCTGGCTCGAGGCCCTGCGTCGCTACGGCACCATGGACGCGGCCACCGCGTTTGCCCCAGCCATCGAGCTGGCAGAGCACGGCTTCGCGCTCACGGTGACCGGCCACACCTTCTTCGACGGCTGCCGTCCCGGCCTGCTGGCCTATCCGGAGTCGGCGCGGACCTACCTGATCGCCGGCCGGGCGCCATTGCCCGGCGATCTGCTGGTGCAGAAGGATCTGGCCAACACCTTTCGGCTGGTGGCCGAGGGGGGCGCCGAGGTCTTCTATCGCGGGGAGATCGCCGACAAGATCGTCGACCACGTTCAGGAGATGGGCGGACTGCTCACCCGGGACGACCTGGCCGCATGCGAGCCGGCCTGGCTGGAGCCAGCCCACACCGACTACCGGGGCAACCGCGTCTGCGCCCCACCCCCGCCCTGTCAGGCCGTCCAGTACCTGGAGACCCTCAACATCATGGAGGGCTTCGACGTGGCCGCCATGGGCCACAACACGGTGGAGACGCTGCACAGGTTCATCGAGGCGGCCAAGCTGGCGGTCGCCGACCGCGCCGAGTACGCCGCCATCGCCGACCCGCCCACCGCCGGCCTGCTGTCCAGGGAGTACGCCGCCGAGCGTCGCGCGCTTATCGGCGAGCGGGCCCAGCCCAGCGGCGGCGACCGCTACACCGCCGAGAAGATAGATGGCGAGATCGTGGCCGGTGATCCATACGCCTGGCTCAAGAGCGAGTGCACAACCCACTTCGACACCATCGACGCGGACGGCAACGCGGTCGCGGTCACTCAGAGCCTGGGCGGCGGCTTCGGTTCGCAGATGGTGGTCCCCGGCACCGGGCTGGCGCTGAACAACTTCATGAGCTGGTTCGACCTGGAGCCGCAGAGCCCGAACGCCATCGGTCCGGCCAAGAAGAATGAGATGTGCGTGTCGCCGGTGCAGATCTGGGACGGAGACGGGCTCAGACTCCTGATCGGCACGCCGGGCAGCTACGGTATCCTGCAGACGACGCCACAGATGATCATGAACGTGTTCGATCATGGGATGAACGTGCAGGCCGCCATCGAGGCGCCGCGACTGACCGCCACCCATCCCGGCACGCTGGTCAACGTCGAGACCCGCATCCCGGATCCCGTGCTCCGCGCCCTCGAGCGGCGGGGCCACGAGTTCAACCGGCTGGGCGACTGGTCACCGGGCGTGGGAGGAGGCCAGGGCATCATGGTAGACCCCGACTCGGGCGCCTTCATGGGGGGCGCCGATCCGCGGCGCGATGGCTACGCCATCGGCTGGTAACCCGCGCGCGTTATGGCTGGGCCGCATTAACCTTCTACCCCGATCGGTGACGACGGCGTGAGCACGAGCACCAGCACCTACCGTCGCGAGCACGACGACCTGAGCCTGGTGATACACAATCGGGACTGCGTCACCGGCATGCGCGAGTTGGTCGAGCCCGGGTCGATCGACGTGATCGTCACCTCTCCGCCCTACAATCTGGGCACCCGCTACGAGAAATACGACGACTCCGGAGCCCGCTCCGACTACGTGCGCTGGATGGGCGCGTGGGGGGCGGCGGCCAGCGAAGCCCTCGGCGAGCGGGGCTCCCTCTTCCTCAACATCGGCGGCAAGCCGTCGGATCCGTGGGGGCCTTTCGAGGTGCTGTTCGAGCTGCGCAGGCACTTCGCCCTGCAAAACGTGATCCACTGGATCAAGTCTATTGCCATCCAGAAGGAGGACGTGGGGCGCTATCCGGGAATCGTCGACGATGTCTCGGTCGGGCACTACAAACCGATCAACAGCAGCCGCTACCTCAACGACGCCCACGAGTACATCTTCCACCTTACCCGCGACGGCGGGATCGGCCTGGACCGCCTCGCCGTCGGCGTGCCCTACCAGGACAAGTCAAACGTTCGGCGCTGGGGGGACCGGGAAGATCGGGCAGATCTGCGTTGCCGGGGCAACACCTGGTTCGTGCCGTACAAGACTATCCGCAGCCGCCACGAGCAGCGGCCGCATCCGGCGACGTTCCCGGTGAAGATCCCGGAGATGTGCATTCGCCTGCACGGAGTCGAGCGGACAGCGCGGGTGATGGACCCGTTCCTAGGTATCGGCAGCAGCGCCGTGGCCTGCGTGGGGCTGGGAGTGGATTTCGTCGGCTTCGAAACCGATGCCTCCTACTGCGAACAGTCGCAGCAGGCGATCGAAAGCGCACTGGCTGCCCGTTGAGGAGGGTGCGTCGGCAGTGTCCGGCGCGTCGGCAGCCGTCTGACCGCTACCCGGCTAATACTCTTCGGAAAGATCGAGATCGACGGTCTCTTCGCCGTCGGCTTCGCGCAGCCGTCCCAGGGCTGCCTCCTTGATCTGCCGCACCCGTTCCCGCGTTACACCCAGGTGGCCACCGATGCGGTCGAGGGTCAACGCTTCGTTGCCGTCCAGACCGAAATAGCGACAGATCACAAACCGCTCGCGGTCACCGAGTGCCCTGAGGACCTCGTCGACGTGGCCGCGGGCCGACTCGCGCAGGAGATCCTCGTCGGGCGGGGCGCTGCTGGTGTCGATGAGGGTGTTCATCAGCGAGCGCTTGTCGTCGTCTTCGAAGGTTTCGTCGAGGGAGCGGGCCGGGCGGGCGCTGATCATTGTATCGGCGATCTGGCTGGCCGGAAGGTCGAGCTCCTCGGCGATCTCCTCGACGAGGGGGTCAGAGTCGCGACCCTGGCCCAGGCGGCGGGACGCCTCGGAGATGTCTTTGAGTAGGCTGAGCTTGTTAAGTGGCAGGCGCACCGTCCGCACGTGCTCGGCCAGCGTCTGCAGGATGGACTGGCGAATCCACCAAACGGCGTACGAGATGAACTTGTACCCCTTGGTACCGTCGAATCGCTCGGCCGCCGTCAGCAGGCCCAGATTGCCGGCGCCGATCAGGTCGGAGAGAGAGAGCCCGCGGTTCTGGTAGTGTTTGGCCACGTCGATGACGAAGCGCAGGTTGGCGTTCACCAACTCGTCCCGCGCCTCCATATCACCATCCTTGATCTGGGCCGCCAGCTCGACCTCGCGCTCGCGCGAGAGCGGCGTCGAGGAGGAGATGTCGTTGAAATATAGGTTGACGATGTTTTCCCGGTCGTTGACGTTGCCTAACATGAACTCACCCGTCTCGGTTTGGGGTCGAGGACCGGCGCCGCCGCAGCCACGGAGGCGCCTCAGATCAGACTGTCGTCCCCAGTTCCTCTTCGATTGTCTCGAGCAGCTCTTCGGTGTCGAACGGCTTTGCGAACGTGTGGCTGGCTCCCAGCCTGCGGGCCCTGGGAAGCTCGTCCTGCTCGCCGCCGGAGATGGCGATGAGCCTTAGATCGGGATTGTCTTGGTGGAGCTCGGCGATGGTTTCGAGACCATCTTTAGCGGGCATCCGCAGATCGGTTATGACCAGATCAGCCACCTCTTTCCGATACTGGTCGATACCCTCGCCGCCGCTGTTGGCCACCCGCACGCGATAGCCGCAACGCTCGAGAAATTGGCCGAGAACCCTGCTGAAAAGGAGGTCGTCATCGATGACGAGGATACTTTTCATATCGTTGCGGACATTCCGACCCACATAATACGAATGGCACCCTACCCCGTCAAGAAATACCGTTTCAGACCCGGTACACTCGCTTGCCGCGGTCCCGCGCCGGCGGAGGACTTCTCGACCTCCTCCTCATGCCGGTACTGGGATGTGCTCGGCTCGTAGCCGCGCCGGCGCCTAACTGACTCTTACACTTCCCTCAGCAGGTCGACAGAAACCGGCTTGCGAATGGTGTCAACTAGCTTGGGTAAAATCCCCCGATCGCCGATCTCGACCCCGATGCTCTCGAGGCGGATGGCGTCTCTCCGTTCCCTTTCTCCGTCTCCCTCCGTGAAATGCCGGCCGGCCGGCAGCCGGCTACGCCTTGGTATCGGGATGCGCCAGCGCGTGACGGGCCTGGGCCACGCCGAGGTTCTCCTGCAGCTGGATCGAGAGGCCGCCGTCGACGACCAGCGAGTGGCCAGTGATGAAACCGGCTTCGTCGCTGCAGAGGAAGGCGACCGCGTGGGCGATGTCGTCAGGTTTTCCCAGACGGCGTACCGGGTACTGCTCGACGAACAGCGCCTTGCCGGTCGGGTTCTCCCGCCAGGACACCTCGTTCCGCTCGGTGACGATGTGTCCCGGGCAGATCGCGTTGACCCGGATGCCCTGCGGACCGAAGTCGATGGCCAGCTGTCGCGTCATGCCCAGGATCGCCGACTTGCCCGCTTCGTACAGAAGCGAGTTGGGCGCCATCAGGATGCCGTGCACCGAGGCGATGGTGACGATGCTGCCGCGCCCCTGTCTGGCCATCAGCGGGACGGCGTATTTGGCGGCGAGGAAAACCGAGGTCATCATCGTGTCGATGCCTCGATCCCAGGCGGCGCGTTCCAGGGTCGTGGCGCTGCCGTCACCTCCCGGCGAGCTGTAGGCGTTGTTGATCAGCATGTCGAGCCGGCCCCAGCTCGCCTCAGCACGGGCGATCATGGCCTCCACGTCTTCGCCCGCACTCACGTCGCACTGCACGAACTGTGCCTCGCCGCCCTCCTGCCGGATACGCTCGGCGTTCTGCTCCCCTGACTCGGCGTCGATCTCGGCCACCAGAACCCGCGCCCCCCGCACGGCCAGCAGACGGGCGATCGCCCCCCCGATACCCCGGCCACCACCGGTGACGATGGCAACCCGATCCGCGAATTGTTTCATTACTATCCTCCCGTTTGGCCGCACCTGCCGGTGCCGGCGGTTTAATATAACTGCATCCCGTGCCGGCAAGTCCATAGAGGAGGAGCCGTGTTCGACCCGCTGACCGATCGCCTCGGGGAACTGCTCGCCGAGAACCAGTTGCTCTACGGCATGATCTGCCGCGACGCCAGCCGCACCGATGTCGAGCTGATG
The DNA here is from genome assembly GCA_964456165.1 of uncultured Gemmatimonadaceae bacterium. Classification (GTDB taxonomy): domain Bacteria; phylum Latescibacterota; class UBA2968; order UBA8231; family UBA8231; genus CAYWBJ01. Next base: position 29,227 of record CAYWBJ010000285.1, read on the forward strand.
GCCCA
>CAYWBJ010000286.1:0-1776 GCA_964456165.1 uncultured Gemmatimonadaceae bacterium
CGGTGACCGGGGCAGCAGCCGCGGCGGTTCTCGAGGCGGCGGACGCGAGGGTTCTCGAGGTGGCAGTGGCCGGGGACGCGGTGGTTCTTCGGGCAAACGAGCCGAACCGAAGCCGAAGCCGAGAATGACGCTTGATCTGCCGGCAGAATACGCTGACCGGGACCTGGACAAGGATGGCCAGTTGGGCCTCTACGAGTGGAAACTTTCGGAGATCGCCGACTTCCGGAGCTTCGACGTCAATGCCGATGGCTTCCTGACCCCGCGGGAGTTGCTGACAGGTGGCCCGGCGGATACGGCCGAGTCGACCGATTCGAGCGATGACGGCGGGTCCTCGAAGAAGGATTCGGACACGAAGGACTCCGGCTCCTCAACGACGAAGACCGCTTCGACCAAGTCCGCCCCATCGGGGGACAAGTCGGCTTCAACGCGGGACGCAAAGACCGTGCGATACGCCAAGCTCACCTTCAAGGGACTCGACAAGGACAAGGACGGGAAGCTGACGCTTGAGGAGTGGGGCCAGAGCGCCCGAACGCGGGCCCGCTTCACCAAGGCGAAGGTGAAATTGAAGTTGCCGATCGACGAAGCGGGTTTCATTGCCGTCTACCCGGCGAGCCGTTAGGGATCGCTGCCGGTCAGTCGTCGCGCCCGATCCAACACATCGGGCATCACCCTGCCCCAGCCAGTGGTATCGGGTGACGCCGCGGTGGCCTTGATCAGCCGGCTGTATCGAGCGAGTGTCCGTTCGGCCTGCTCACGGTCCCCGCTCTCGACAGCCAGCACCAGGGCAGCACGTGACCAGATCGGGGCCACCGCCCCCTGCTCCGCCTCCGGCAGTTCTCTCAGGCGGTCGACCAGGTCCGCGGCGTCGCCCGACCGGCCCTGCTCGAACAGCCAACAGGCGTGCCGCAGCACGGTCACCGCAGCCGGCGCGACCTCCGGACAGGCCGCCAGCGCCTGGGCGTATGCCTTCCAGGCGTCCTCCCATTGACCGAAGTCCATCGCACGGTTTCCGGCCCGGGCGAACTCGATCCAGGAAACCGGATGAACTTCGGCATCGAGTCGTTGTCGACGAGCCCAGTTTTCCAGCCACTCGACTCGCCGGGACCCGTTGGAAAAGAACACCGGTCCGAGTCGACGGAAGTGACGGCGGCGATTGAGCCGCACGCGGGCGGCCGTCGCCGCGGCAGACAGTTCCAGCCAGCCGCCTCGCCCAATCTCTTCAACCAACAGTTCGGCGATCCTTTGGTGGCCTCTCAGCGTGGGATGAACGTGGTCCACGTACCAGTCGGATCCCGGCAGCCCGTCGTCACTGTCGGCCTCGATCGCTCCAGCCGCGTCAACCAGCGGTGTGCCGCTTTGACTGGCTACGCGTTGCAGCGACTTGTCGAGCCGCGAGATCATTCTCAGCGGGCAGACATCCAGGTCGCGTGCCCGCCGGTAGGCGGTGGCGGCTTCTTCGGAACGCCCAAGCCGGTCCAGCGTGCGGGCGATCCTCCACGCGACCAGGGCGAACTGGTCGTCGATCTCCTCGGCCTCACGAAACGCCACCAGGGCCTGATCGAGACGTCGCTCGTCGGTCTCCGCCACACCGGCGTCCATCGCCGCCTGCCAGGTGGCCAGTTCCCCGGGCGTGACCCCGTCGCGATGCTCGGACTTGAACGGCGGGCAATCCCTGAGATTCGAACCCAGTCTGACCAGCACCAGTGGCACCTCAGCCCGGCGACAAGCGGCAATCATCGCATTCAGCGACTCCACGTACTGGCTCACCACCTCGTC
>CAYWBJ010000287.1:0-2555 GCA_964456165.1 uncultured Gemmatimonadaceae bacterium
GGAGACCACGCACTACGTGATGGGCTCACCCAGGCCGGTAGCGGCCAGCGGCAGCACCCACACCTACATCGGCAACAGGAAGTCGGATGTAGTTTCGCAATGGCCCGACTGGGACCACAAGAGCTACACGGTCGAGGACCTGGCGGTGGGGCAGATCCGTTTCGAGAACGGGGCGACGCTGAGTATCGAGGCGAGCTTCGCCGCGCACATCGAGAAGAACGAGTGGAATTTCACGCTGATGGGCGAGAAAGGCGGCGCCACCTGGGACCCGCCGGGAATCTTCACCGACGCCAACGAGCACATGGTCAGCACTCGTCCCGACTGGCTGCCCGGCGCCGACCCGTTCGGCGACAAAATGCGAAACTTCGTCGCTCACGCACTCCACGGCGAGCCGACGATGGCACCGGCCGCGCACGGGCTGATGGTGCAGAAGATGCTAGACGGGATCTACGAGTCGGCGACGAAGGGCCGCGAGGTGCGGATCAGGTAGGGGGCCAGTGGTGATGACGCGCCCAGAACTGTCACGTCATAGCGACGGATCTCGGAGTCGCGTGTTACCAGAGTAAGGCCCTCCTGCCGGGCCTGCGCGACTTGGATGCGATCGAACGGGTCGCTGTGGTGGCCTGGAAGATCGCGTATAGCCAACGCATGCCGCATCGAAACGGGCAACTCGCGAAGGCCAGCGTCTCGCAGGACCACCTCGGCGCGGCCGATGACACGCGGGAGGTCCGTCGTCTTTGAGTGGGACACGGTAACCGTGGTGTCGGCGTTGAGCAGCATCAGGGCCATGGGCTTGCCGAGGATCGGCTGCGGCCGACGACGATGGTTTCTTTGCCGCGCAGGTCGATTTGATAGTGGGTTAAAAGGCGCATGAGGCCCGCCGGGGTCGCGGCGGCGTGGACCGGATCGCCCAGGGCCATGCGGCCGAAACTGTGGGCGCTCACCCCGTCGACGTCTTTGGCCAAGACGATCCGGTCGAAGCAGCGTTGCTCGTTTATGAGCGGGGGTACTGGGGACTGGAGAAGTATACCTTGAACATCGGGGTCGGCGTAGAGCGCGTCGATCTGTGAAAAAGTTCCGCGGTGGTCGTCGCTGCGGGAAGCAGCACCTTGCACGAGAGCATGCCGACGGCGCGGCAGGCGTTGTCCTTCATCTTCACATAGGTAGTCGAGGCCGGATCGTCCCCGACGAGAATCGTCGTGAGGACGGACCCTTCCCCGTCGGTGTGTTTTTTTGAGGGTTCTTATCCTGGTCTTGAGTCCATCGCGGATCTCGGCCGCCAATCGCTTGCCGTCCAATACGAGTGCCTTTTGGGGCGGTTCGGCGAAGAGGCGGTGCAGGCGGCCGGCGAGCCAGGACGTACCTGGCGTCGTGGGGGAGGTAGAGGCGGTGAGGGCGCAGAGGGTGTAGAGGAGGTTGCGGCTACTATATTCATCTGGCCCCCGCACTCGAGACATTCGGTAACATCAGAGCCTTCTCATTTTGAAGGGATGAGCACGTGATCTACTTCTTCGACGACTGTCCCATCCACAGTGCCCACGGAATCGATAGAGTGCCCGGCCGGGTGGAGAAGCTGGGGGTGGTGCTCCGACCGGATCGCCCGTCCGACGCCAATGAGGTTATGACCTTCGCCAGTTCGATGGTCCCTCTCCGGTCCGGTGGGTGGCGCCTCTACTACACCGTCTTCGGGGTCACGAGCATGCGCATCGCGGTCGCCGAGTCCGCGGACGGGCTGCGCTGGGAGAAGCCCGATCTGGGGCAGGTGCAGTTCGAGGGACAGGACTGCAACCTGCTGGATATCCGGGGTCTGGCGGACGGCGTGAACCGCTACGGACAGCCCCAGGTCTTCCAGCTGGATGACGACAGCTGGCGCATGTACTTCTGGGTCAACAACCGGCCCTTCCTGCGTTACCTGGTGGCGGTCAGCGGGAACGGCCTCGAGTGGGAGGTGCCGGAGTTCGATGACCCGGTGATCTACCATCCCATCGAGCTGGGATCATGGATCTGGACGGCCGGAGTACCCCCGCCGGTGGACGAGAGCTCCAATGGTCCCGATCAGAAGGCGCTGGAGCACTTCGTGCCCGGTTCCAAGGAGGCGAAGTGGGGTCGCATGCAGGCGATCAGCTCTGTGGACGAGCTGCTGTACTGCAAACGGATGCGAGCCAACGACGCGGCCTACGTCTTTCGCGATCCCGACAGCGGTGGGTTCGAATTCTATGCCCCCTGGCCGATGTGCAACCCGGAGGGGAGCTGGCGCCGAGCCGAGCACGACAACGCCCCGTTCATGCTGCGCTCGATTTCGCGGCGCACCAGTGACGACGGCCTGACCTGGTCAGATGCCGAGTTGATCATCGCGCCCGATGACGAGGACCGGCCGGATCAGCAGTTTTACTACCTGGCGGTGCATCGGCAGGACGGATGGCATGTCGGCATGATGGGGAGTTATCCCGTCTTCGACCAGACGATGGACATCGAGCTCTGTTTCAGCAGGGATGGCCGCCGCTGGGAGCGCCCGGTGCGGACCCCCTGGGTGCCCCGCGAGGAACCGCACGAGG
>CAYWBJ010000288.1:0-18647 GCA_964456165.1 uncultured Gemmatimonadaceae bacterium
TTCTGGCACGCGAACCTGTGGGACCCACTCCCCCTCGTCGGCGCACCCGACGTGTCAGCCGAGATGTCCGTCGAAGTGCACCTGATGCGGAGGGAACACCGCGTCGCCCACTTCAACGTCAGCAACAGCACCGATGAACCACAGGAGGTCTCCTTCCGCCTGAGCGGGCTGCCCGGTGGCGACAATCCGGCCTACGCCACGGTACACGAGGTGTCCTGGACCGACACGCGACACGGGTTGCCCGTCGCCGCGGCTCTGCCCGAGGTGGCTCCAGAGAGCGGTCTGTACACCGTAACCGTGCCGTCCGGCATGACCAGGCAGGTGTGGATGACGTTTCACCTGGTCGACGTGCCCCCAGGTGTGTACGAGGGCGAGATCATCGTGGCCTCCACCGCGGATGCGCGGTTTCCACTTCGACTGCACCTGTACCCATTCGACTTCCCAGAGCAGCAGACCTTGCACATGGGCGGCTGGGACTACACCGACCGGATCGGTCACTTCCGCTACATAACCGAGCAGAACCGGCCAGCGATCGTCGAGCACCTGCGCCAGCGCCGCGTCGACTCGCCCTGGGGCCTCAGCGGGACCCTGGCGCGCGGCACCCACGATGAGCGGGGATCGATGATCGCCCCCCCCGCTACCGACCCCTTCGACGCGTGGATCGAGCTGTGGCCCGACGCCGCCCAGTACATGGTTTTTGCTGAAGCGGAGCCTCACTTCCAGTCATTGCCGATGGGCACCCCGGAATTCGAGACAGCCGTGAAGGACTGGGTGACCTTCTGGGCCGACTACATGGTGTCGAAGGGACTCCGGCCCGAACAGTTGGCCCTGCTGTTGGTGGACGAGCCGCGCGAGCCCTTTCAGGACGAGCTCATCCTGGCCTGGTCCAAGCCGATCCGCCAGGCCGCCACCGGGGTCCGCATTTGGGAGGACGTGAACCACATCGACATGAGCCAGGCCAATCCCGAGATGATCGATTCCCTGCACGTGTTGTCCCCCCACTACGGAGCATTCCTCAGGGGCAACCCGGCATACCGCGACTACTTCCTGGCGAAGCGGGACCAGGGCATTGCGCTGGAATTCTACGCCGGCAACCATCGAGATTCCGATCCCTATTTCGGCCGGCTCATGGCCTGGTCGTGCTGGCGGTTCGGCGCCGAAGGTTTCTACACCTGGTCGCTGACCGACACCGGCGGCGGATCATCCTGGAACGAGTACCTGACCCTCACCGATGCTTACGCTCCCATCTTCCTCGACGCGACCTCGGTCACGGCCGGCAAGCACCTCGAGGCAGCGAGGGAAGGGGTGCAGGACTACGAATACCTGGTTATGCTGGACCGGGCTATTCGGCAAGCTTCCGCATCCGGAGAATCCGGTCCGGAGGTGGAAGAGGCCCGACGCCTGTTGGAAGCACTGCCGCTGCGTGTCCTCAAGGCCGGCGGCCACGAGCCACTACCGGAGTACGTCGCAAGGCACCACTGGCTCGATGAGAAGGTCGACCGCACCCTGGCCGACAAGGGCCGGATTCAAGTGCTGGCCGCACTGGCGGCACTGGCTGAGAGGTAAGGGTCTACCGATGCGAGCCGTTGTCCTTAACGAACGCAACGCGTAAGTCTCGATCGAAGAGCTCGACGAGGTCCGCCTGAAGATGGTCACCAGCGGCGTCTGCCACAGCGACTATTCCGTCCGCACCGGTACGATTCCGCTGTGAGCAGCCGACGGTCCTCGGCCACGAAGGAGCCGGCATCGTCGAGGAGGTCGGCAGCGCCAGAGCATGGAGGAGGGAAAATGACCCGGGTAATCTGCGTCGGCGATTCGATCCGGATGGGCTACGAGCCCACTGTCGTGCGCGAGCTCGACGGCTGGGCCCAGGTCCGGGAGATGGGTAACACGCAAGGCGGCAACACCCGCAACCTCCTGGCTCACCTGGAGGAATGGGTGATCGCCCCCGCGCCTGACATAGTCCACCTCAATGCCGGCCTTCACGACCTGGCGCGCGACGTGGGTCCAGGGCCCGAGACCCGGGTGCCGCTGACCGAGTACCGCGAGAACCTGCACGCCATCCTCTCGCGCCTGCAGCGGGAGACCAACGCCCGGCTGATCTTCGCCCTGACCACGCCGGTTGACCTAGCGCGGCAGCAGGCTTACGACTACGGCATCAACCGCATCAACGAGGACGTCGTCGCCTTCAATCGTGCCGCATCCACGTTGGCCGGGGAGCTGGGGGTGGCGCTCAACGACCTTTACCAGGTCGTCGTCGACCACGGCCTGGGAGAGATGCTCAGCGTCGACGGCGTCCACTTTTCTGAAGAGGGCAGCGCCATTCTGGGACGCGTGGTGGCCGGCGCCATTCGCACGGTCGCAGCGAGCGTCTGAACCGGTCTGGCGCAGCCCGCCAGTTCCGCCTTAAACCTGTCGCCGATTCTCGATTCGTCTCAGAGGTCGAAGAGCTCCTGCGGGTACCGGTAGGCGACGCAGCAGGTGCCCCAGTCCGGATGGTCGAGGTCGAAGACCGTGTAGGCCAGAGTCACAACCATGCCGTCGTCTAGGCATACGGTGCTCGGGTAACCACCGTCTTCGAGCAGGTAGCTGGCGGCGATGACGTACTCCCGATCGCGGTCGAAGGTCCTGCCGCCGTCGCGGCTGACGATGGCCCGCACTCCGAAGGGGCACTGCCGGTGTCCGTAGGTGACCAAGACGTTGCCGTTCTGCAGTCTGGTGATCGAGCCCGGGTGCCGGAAGGGGCTGGTGCCCGCCGGACCTGGCAGAGCCGGCTCCCAGCCGTGCCAGCTCTGACCATGGTCCGATGATCGGGCGAACTGGCTCGCTGCCTGCGGAACACGGGCGTAGGCGAGCCAGTTCGCTTCGTCCAGGGGAAGAAAGGCAGTCTCCGTCTTGCCGGCGGCAACGAGCTGCGGCGCCCCCCACCGATGGCCCTCGTCGTGCGAACGGTAGAGGTAGCTCATGCGGGCGGGCAGCCCGGGGTGCTTCTCGTAGGCCCCGGGCCTGTACCAACCGCGCGCGTTGAAGACCAGCGTGTGGTCGAACAGCCGGCGCATCTGGCCATACGGATGCAGGAGCAGTGCCGGCTCTTCCGGCGGCGGCTCAAGCTCCACGGACTCGGACCAGCTCCGCCCCCGATCCGGGGAACGCGTGACCCGCATGCTCCAACCCGGTGTCCGGCGCCTGGTGGGCCGGCCCGTCGTGTCGTGGCGTCCATCCAGGCCGTAGACTAGCACCAGGTCGCCGTTGCCCGCCTGACCGAGGGCCGCATCCAGGCAACCCAAATCTTCGGCCACGTCGCCCCGGGCCACCACCGCCGGATCAGACCAGGTGCGCCCCCCGTCGTTCGATAGCGAAAGACTCAACTCGCCGCCACTACCGATGTGCGGCGCTCCGGTCCGCGTGACGGCGGCCAGGGCACCGCCGTCGAGCTGGATCACGACCGGAAACAAGCCCCCTCCCGGCGCGCCGGGCTCCGGCATGGGCGGCGTCGGCTCCAGCAGCAGGTCGTGGCGCCGCGCGTCGCCTGCCAGCTCCGGATGCTCTTCGAGAAACCGGTCGCGCCAGTCGGCGCCATAGAGGATCTCGTGAGCGCAGGGCCATCGGTGTCCGGTCACGACGACGGGATGGGCTTCGATCGGATGTCTCGGGTAGATCTCGACTGGCGACGTCATATCTGGCTATGGCAAGCGCGAGCGGTCCGGCGGAGGTCGATTGAACGACATGGGCGCGGCATGTTGTGCCTGCGGTTCAGTAATCGTCGAAGAAGGTGTAGTCCGCGCCGAAGCTGTCCATGGCCACCACCGCGTCACCGCGCAGCCGCACACGTATCGGGTTGACGTGAACAGTGCCGGGCAAGGTCTCCTCCCGCTCGGCCAGGCGAAACCGAATCCGTATCGCGCCCGTCCCGGGTTGCGGAAAGAGCAGGTGGTTACCGAGCCGGCGTGGTTCGGCGGCAGCTGGCTCCACATTCAACTCCTCTTCGCTCACCCACGATGGAATGCGGACGAACAGGGGCCGGCCATCGCGCACCTCTATCTCGAGACCGTCGTGCGTGTACGGGGAGCGCACCGCCACGTCGCCCGAATCGCGATCGAACAGCAGGTTGACGTGATGTCCGGACGCGTCGCTGCGGATCGCCTCCCGCAGCGCCTCGCACAGCGACCCGACGGTGCCCCCGACGACGTCCATGTTGAAGGCCATCTTGTGCCGTCCGTCCCCCAGCGCCTGGTGGCCGTAGGGGGCGGGGAAGCCGAATGCGCCGCGGTGGCGGTCGGCGAGGTTCTTCAGACCATCCACGCCCTCCGGGTTGGGCGGGTCCTCGATGAAGGAGACGTCGCGCAGCTGCGCCGGCAGGACGTGGCAGCGGAGGATGCGCGCGGCGTCGGCATGATAGTCCGGAAAGCCGTGGCGGCCGAGGATGAGCGCGGTTTCGAGGATGTCCCCGGTGTTGTTCATCTCGCCATCGTCGCAGTTCTCCATCAGGGCCCGCTCGGGCGACCACCCCAGCTTGTCGCGCATCTTCCATAGGCCGTTGTCGAAGAAGGCGCGCACTCTGCGGAGCAGGCAGGCGTCCCCCAGCAGGTCGGCGAGTTGGGCCAACGACGAGAGGGTGCACGTGATCGAGTGTGAGTGCTGCGTCACAAAGCGTCCGGTGTTGTAGTCGCCGTCTTCGAGATAGCTCTCGTTGACCGCCTTTTCCGCGAACAGCATCGCCAGCTCCAGCGCCGGTCCATGGCCGGTGGCCCTGAAGTACTTCACCAGCGGCCCCAGCATGCGCGCCTCGCCATGGACGAACCCCTGGCACTCCTGGTAGACGAGTCCGAGCGACTGCAGCCGCCCCTCGTCCCAGCCGGTCCGAGCGCTCCACAGGTCGAGCACGTCGGCGATGCAGCGCTCTGCCAGCTCACGGGCCTCCCCGTCGTCGCGGAACGCTGTCAGCGCGTAGAGAGCGTGCAGTCCTTCGCGCAGGTTGTGCGGGCAGAAGTTGACCAGCGGTCCGCCGACCTCGGTGCGGTTCAGCGCCAGCGCCACCGGTCCGGAAAACGACAGGAAAGCCGCGCGCCTGTGCTTCTCGATCGCCGCCTCAGTGATATCGACGTCGATAAGATCGGCGGCGTTGAGGAGCGCATTCAGATGTCGTCCGGGGACGTGTGACTCGCTGTGATGAGCACTGAACCCGAGGTGGGCCTCGCTGGCCGGGTAGACCACCGAGCGGAAGAAAGGAATATGGTTGTCGTCGGCGTCGAAGACGTTCTGCATCGTGTGGCAACCCAGGCGGATGGCCTCTTCGATGCTTGTCGTGTTGACGTCCTTGAGCGTGCCCACTGGCTGCCTCTCAGGCTCAGATTGCGATTGAGAACAGGCGGGCCCGGGCCATGTGAATGCGGATCGACACCTCCTTGCCCTTGAGGCTCGAGAGGTCGCCGCAGCCCTTCCAGGTCACCACCCGCGACAGGTCGTCCCCCACCAACGGGTCCGCCTCCTCCAGTCCGAACCCGGGGTAAGCCTCCACCGGCTGCGGCGGAGTCTGCGGAGTATAGACCAGTTCGACGCGCACCCAGCCTCCCCGCTCGGTGGCGAAGTTCATACGCATCTCGCTGCCGTGGCAGACCCGCTGCACCATGGTGAACTGCGCCTCCCCCTCCGCTGTCAGAGCGACCAGGCGGTCCCGCTTCCACTTGGCCCAGTGCCAGGTCGCCGGGGGCTCGGCAACCTCCTTTTCCCCTTCCTCGGGCGTGTAGGGCTTGAAGTCGTGGCGGTGGTGCGTCGCCACCAGCAGCAGGCCCCATTCGTCCGGCCCGTGGGGCACCAGCTGCGGCAGCCCGTAAATCGAGTCGTACTGGCCGCGGGGAATGATCGGCACCCGCTCCGGCCGGCTCCACAGCTCACCGTCCCGGCTGGTCGCCAGCTGGATGTCGACGGTGGACAAGCGCCGATGGTAGAACGGCAGGAACATCAGGTGGCGGTCGCCGCCGCCGGGATAGCGGCAGTAGCAGGAGGCGTAGACGTCGACGTCGATCGGGTCCTGCGGATCAGGCGCAAACATGAAGCGCGGCTCCTCCCAGTCGTCGAAGGCCCGGCCGACACTGCGTCGTATGCTCCGCCGCCGCTCCAGGTGACCGCGATGGATGGCGATGTAGGCGTCCCGCTCGGCGTCGTAGTGCACGTCGTAGCCGCCGTCGAGCGTTTTCGAGCCCAGGTCCCGGACCGGCTCCTCCAGCTTCGTCCAACGCAAGCCGTCCGGTGAGACCGCCCCCCAGATTACCTGTCGGATTTCAATCTTCTCAGCGATCTTGTCGGGGGAGAAGCCCTCGTGCTGCATCGCCCGCCGCATCTCCTTGACCTCCGGCTTGGTTATCGTCGTGTTCAGCTCGCCGTCGATGTAGACGCGTCCGCCGGTGATGACCGACTTGTAGCGCTCTTCCGGCGGCGCCGACGGGTCGACGAAGACGCAGTGCAGCGCGAAGTGCTCGTTGGTGTGCAGCAGATTGTTGGCACTGGAGCCACCGTATTCTACCAGGCCCAGCTCCGGCCGCTCCCAGGTCATGCCGTCGTCTGCGCTCTCGGCGTAGGCGATGTAGAGCGTCCCGTCGTCTCCCATGGAGCGGTACCACATCTTGAGCACCCCGTCGTGCTCCATCACGAGGTTGGGCGTGATGCCGCCGGCCTCCCAGGGCCGCTCTGCTGCCAGGTTCAGCGGCGCAAGGGTGGCTTGCTGAACCCGCAGCTGCAGGTCACCGGCCGGCGGGTCCTGGATCCAGCTCAGCCCGTCCCGGCCGACGCCGCCGTGGCCCGCCCAGATTCCGTACCAGTCGAAGAAAGGGATGGGGGCGGGAAGTTGTTCGCTCATGGTTCGAGTCCTTTGTTCTGGTGGTGCGATACTGCGGTGATTCGAGCAGCCTCTGATCTGGCTACCAAGGCGCTGGCAAGGTTAGCGAACGGCCGGCGCAATGTCCACACCGCGAAACCGCCGGACGACACACGTGTGGAGCAATCGATGACGCAGGATCGGACGACCGGCAGTACCGAGGAGCCGCTGCGAACGGGCATCGTCGGCTGTGGCAACTGGGCCCGCGATGCCTACCTCCCCTACCTCGTCGGCTTTGATGATATCGAGCTCGCCGCCCCGTGCGACCGGGACCAGGATCGGGCGGCGGCGCTGCGAACCGCGTCCTGATGGTGGGCTACAACTCCCACTTCATCGAGGTCGCCCGAGGCCGCGAAGAGCCGTTCGTCACACCCCGCGAGATGTGGACGGTACAGGCGATTCTCGACGCCCTCTATGCCGGCCGGCGTGAATTCCTCGAAGATGATCTGCTTACCTATGCCCGCTGAACACTCGGCCCAGCCCGGACCGGTCCGCTTCGCCGTGCTGACGGACCTGCACCTGTCCGACGTCCCCGGAACCGCGGCCGCCACGGCGCTCGACTGGGCAGTGGCTGCGATAGACCGTGAGCGGCCCGACTTTGTCGCCGTAGCAGGCGACGTCACGACCGTCGGCACCGCGGCGTCGACCGCCCGTTTCCTCGCGGCGCTGGAGCGAGTCGAGGTACCCGTCCTCTTCACCCCCGGCAACGCCGAGCTGCGCACCGGGGAGGGCATGTCCCTCCTGCAGCCACTGACCGCGTCCGAACGGCGACAGCTGCAGTGGCACGACCTGTCGATCCTGCTCCCCGACACCTCGTCGGGCACGTTGCCCGCGGCCGAGCGGGAATGGCTCGCGCGCGCGGTGCGCCGCGACGACACCGGCCGCCGCATCGTTATCACGCACTATCCCCTGGACGTGATGGAAGCGGAGAGCGCCGCCTGGCTGCTGGATTGGATGACCGCCGGCCGCGTCGAGCTGCTGGTCGCCGGCCACCGCCATTTCTCCAGGCGCCGCCAGCTTGGCGCGACCACCGAAGTAGTCTGTCGTGGCCTCGACCCGGACAAGGCGATAGGCGGTCTGCCCGGCCTGAGCCTGTTCGCCAGCTCCGGGGCGGGCGAGTGGTCCGAGACCGTCCTGCCCTGGTCACCGGCGTTGCAGCTGCTGCCGAGTGATGTCGCCGGCGGCATCAACCCGGTCGGCTGGTCGATTCACGGCGACCCGGTCGCCGCGGCCCGCGAGACCGCCGACTTTGGCCTCTCTTGCCTGGAGTTGCGTCCCCGTGATCACGATTTCTCGCGCCCGGCGTTGCGGGAGGAGATCAAGCGACTGCGGGACCGAGGCCCATTGTATCTCTCCTACCACCTCCCCAACCTCGCCTGGGACCGGCAGCAAGCAGGCATGAAGGGGGAAGATGCGGTACGGATCGGCGTCGACCTGGCGCTCGAGCTGGGCGTGGACAGCCTCACCATGCACACCCCCCGCGCCCGGGCCGCCGAGATGCTCGGGACACCCGAAGAACTGGGGACAGCCACCACCACCGAGCTCCACGCCGCCTTCCTGGACCTTTACGTTCGGCTCTTCGGTGCGGCGGTCGAGTCCGGCGTGCGGCTCGCCGTCGAGAATGTCCACAATCCCGCCAACACGCCGGCCGACTCACCGGGGCGCGACTTCGCCACCCGCATCGACGAGTACGGCCAGTGGATCGCCGCTCTCCGCCGGGCGCTGCCGGATGCCGGCGCGGCCAATGTCGGCGCGCTCTTCGACGTCGGACACGCCCGCAACAACGGCGGCGAGCTGGACAACCTGCAGCCTCTCGGCGACTGGTACGCCGCCATCGGCGGCGCCATCCTCGGCTACCACATTCACCAGGTCGGCAGGCATCCCGACACCGGCAAACCGGTCAACCACCGGGAGATTACCGGGCTCTACGGCAAACGTATTTCCTTCGTGGGATTCCTCTGGGCCTGGTCGGCACGGCAGATCGCCCGCGCCCCCCTCTTCGTCGAGGTGCGGCAGCCTAAGGAGCGCCGCCGCACGGCCGCCCTGCTGAAGGATATCTTCGATCGCGCCGCAGAGATAACACAGGGACTGGATCTGCCCGCCGCCCCGGCCGACTGACCGCCGGACGCGCTCAGCCGACTGCCGACCTACTCACCTCCCCAGCGGTCGTCCCACTCCCACGCCACCTCCCGCTCCGGCATCGGCACCGACGGCCAGGAATCGCCGGCGCCCTCCGTCCAGGTTCGCAGGCTTTCACTCATCGCCGCCCTGCTCTCGCCCACTTCGCCGTCATCGATCCGGTTGCGCCTCTCCGCCGGGTCCGCCTGCAGGTCGTAGAGCTCCTCGCCACCGTCTGGCGATTCGACGTATTTCCAGCGCTCGGTCCGCCAGCCCCGCAACGGCGTCGGCCGCTCGCCCCAGTTGGAGGAGTGGAACTGGAAGGCCAGCCCGTCGCGGACCGGCTCCAGTCCGCCGTCCACCAGGGCGCTGATATCAACGCCGTGCAGCCCGATCGGCGCGTCGATCCCGCACCCGGACAGCACCGTCGGCACCAGGTCGGCGTGGGAAACAAGACAGTCATTCACCTGCCCCCCCGACCCACCCCCGGGCGAGCGAATCAGCAGGGGTATCCGCATCAGCTCTTCGAACAGCGCATTCCCCTTCAGGAGCATGCCATGGCTACCGAGCATCTCGCCGTGGTCGGAGGTGAAGATGAACAGGGTGTCGTCGAACTGGTCTGTGTCGACGAGGGCCTCGAGCAGCAGGCCCAGGCAGTGATCGACGTAGCTGATCGCACCCGCGTAATAGGCCCACATCCGGCGCAGAGCACCCTCGTCGAAGCCCCGCGTGGGACGCAGCTGACGGTCGTTGCGCCGCCCCATCAGGCCGTAGCCGCTGTGGTCGCCGCGATTCTCCGGCAGCGGCATCGCGGCCGGATCGTACATCTCGGCGAAGGGGGCCGGACAGGCGAAGGGCGGGTGCGGCTCGTGACAGGAATAGACCAGCGCGAAAGGCTCGTCTGCGTCGCGCCTCTGGCGGATGAACTGCCCGGCCTGCGCCGCGTCGCGGGCGGAACGGTGGAAGGCCAGCGGCAACAGCGACGGGCCTGTTTGGGTGCGCGCGTCGTAGCTCGACCGGTCGACGTCGCTGCCCTTGAGCTTGCCGTCCAGCTCCACCCCTACCGCGCCCGCGAACCGCAGCATGTCGTTCTGCGCCGCATCGTCCACGTCGTGGATGCCCGCCCGGGTGACGAAGTCGGTGAAGCCCCGGCGATCGCCGCCGGTGCCCAGGTGCCACTTGCCGGTGTAGGCGCAGGCGTAGCCGGCTTCCTTCAGGTAATCGGCCAGGACCCGCACCTGCGGCGACAGCGAGATCTCCCGGGAGATCTCCCGCTCCTGGTGATTGGCCACCATGCCCGTGGCGTGCGGGTAGAGGCCCGTCAGGATGGTAGAGCGCGCCGGCGAGCACATCGGCGTCGAGCAGAATGCCCGGCGGAAGAGGGTGCCCCGCTCGGCCAGCCAGTCCAGGTGCGGGGTGCGCACGGGCAGCCTGCGATCGCCGGGCATGGTATCGGCGCGCTGCTGGTCGCTGATGCAGATAACCACGTTGGGTCGTCTAGACACGGTGCACCTCCGGCGTCGCCGCCTCGGCCCTGGTCGCGACGCTGGTTTCACCGAGCAGGCGCGCGGCGTTGTCGTAGAGGATGGCACGCCGGTCCGCTTCGGCCATCTCGGCGAACTCGATGCGCGCCTTCTGACTCGGGGCGAAATAGAGCGGCGAGTCGGTGCCGAACAGCAGGCGCTGCGCCCCCACCTGCGCCACCGCCCACTCGATCAGGCGGCTCGTCATCGACTGGATCGACGAGGTGTCGACGTAGACGTTGGTGGAGTCGGTCAGCTGCAGAGCGTAGACGTGGCGCGCCAGGTTGCCGTCGGCGCTGTTGCCCAGGTGGGACAGGATCAGGGTCGCCTGCGGGTGCCGCTCTGCGAAGGGAATGAAATCCTCGGGGAAGGAGCCCGGGCAGCCGCTGTGGGTCATCACGATAGCGCGGTGTCCGCGGCAAAGGCGAAGATCTCCTCGCCGCGGTCGCGGATCTCGAACTCGTGGTTGACCGGGTGGATCTTGATGCCCTTGCAGCGCGGGTGCTGCAGCAGTTCCTCGGCCTGTCTGAACGTTTCTTCCCGACGCGGGTCGATCCCGGTCCAGAAGCGAAAGTCGTCGTACTGCTCGGCTTTCGCGCAGGCATCCCGATTGGCTTTGATGACGGTGCCGCCGTAGGGGTGAAACGCCCGCAGGGGCGAGACCACCGTCAGGCAGATCCCGGCCGCCTGCGCCCGCTCGCGCACTTGCTCGATCGTGGCGCTGCGCAGCTCGGTGGCCAGACCGGTGCGTCCGCGCGGATTGTGGGTGCCGTAGTGGGCGTGGACGTCGATCGCGTTCATCGCAGCCTCGGGACAGGTGTCGGGTTAATCGGGGACCTCGGGTCCCAGCACGCCCTGGCGCCGGGTCACCACCCATGGGTGTGGTGTCCTTGGGCCGGAAACCACACCAGGTCCACCGCCACCGACAGCGTGACGCCGGTGACGTAGCCGATCGCCAGGCCGTAAAAAAAGGGTTTGCCGGCGCGGTAGAGCTGCACGCCGCCGTAGCGCAGCAGCGTCAGCTTGATCACCCAGACCAGGAGCAGGTTGAACCAGTACAGCCAGAGGCCGAAAGTGTACTGGAAGGCCAGGCCGATCGGGTGCAGCGGGAACCAGTAGAAGCGGCTGCGCATCAGCGCAATCAGTCCCGCCTCGAACCAGCCGGCCAGCCACACCCCCCACTTGCCGGGATCCAGGTACGTGGGCTCCCCCAGCTTGCGGGCGATGTCGTCGTAGAACTCGGCCATGGCGCCGGGACGGCCCGCCGTGACGACGTTGGCGCCTTGCTGGTATGAGAGATCGAGCGTCGCTCCGGCGGCGATCAGGAAGCCGATGGGAAAGGCCACGAAGACGGCCCCCGTCACCCAGCGCGGCTGCCGTCGCAGAGAGAAGATGTGGAGGTGGTGGGCTATGGCCGGCCACGCCGGGATGCGGAAGGTGCCGAAGAACATGTTGCTGGTGAAGATCTTGAAGCCCACCAGCGTCTTGGGCGACATCACCGAGGTGCCGATCAGCTGGACGAAGAAGGACTCGCCCTTGATGTGGGGCTTGTTGGGAAACAGGTAGGAGAAGCCGGTGGCGACGATCAGCTTGATCGTGACGAAGTAGGTCAGCGACATCAGGGCGAAGGCCCCCATCGCCACGGGCAGGCTCATGCCCAGCGATACCGCCCAGCCGATCACCCAGACGGCGGACAGCACCAGACCGCAAACCGTCAGCCGGTAGCCGACCACGTCCCGCTCGTCGCCGGTGCCGTGACGCACCTGCCGCCAGACCTCCCGCAGGTGGCGCCGCGCCAGCCACACCGACCAGACACCGATGAAGACAACGGCGCCGTAGCTCTCGAGAAACAGGATGTCGCGCGCCCCGATCTGTTGGCCGGCACTGCCCACGGTGAAGCCGACCGAGCGCATCGCGCCCTCCTTGAGCAGGGCGAGCAGATGGAACAGGGTCAGGCTTCCGAGGATGTCCACCGGACACAGGTAGACCACGGCCATCACCAGCGGCAGGATCCGGATGTAGAGGTGGGGCATTCCGTCGCCGAGGGGGATGTAGTACATCTCGCGGTAGATCGTGGCCTCCGGCAGGCCGGGCGAGAAGTAGGTTATCACGTTGTAGAACATGGGCAGGAAGACGACAGCGAACCCCGCCCAGAACCCGAATGACCGGAAGATCGCCGGCAGCCCCCGGCCACCGTCGAAGCCCCGGGTCAAGTCCATCGGCATCTGCGCCAGCGGGTAGGTCAGCTTCTCCGCTTCGGACCACTGCCGGTGGAAGAGTACCAGCAGGCAATAGCCGAATGTCACCATGCCCATTGACACCCCCAGCCACTGCGCCAGCGGTCGCAGCCAACCGTCCCACGGCACCGGCTGGCCCTCGGCCACGCCATACCAGAACGTGTCGATGACGCGCTCGGAGGAATCGGGGAAGACGTGCCAGGGTATAAAGTGGAAGAAGGTCTCAATCCACTGGTTCTCGGCACTGGCAAGGTAGTGGGGCGCGGCCAGGGTCAAGGTCCAGTAGTGCATCCAGCCCAGCTGTGGCACGGTCCCGACCATCCACAACATCGCCAGGATCGTCAGCAGCTCGCCCTGGCTGAGCGCCAGCCGCGGCCACAGTCGGGCCAGCAGCACGTTGGCGCCGATCCACAGCACGAACGGCATGAACACGGCCATCGGGAACTGGGAGTGGACGTAGCTGCCCACCCGCATGCCCTGGCCGACGTAGACTACGTAACAGAGTGCGCCGACGATGGTGAGGGCGCCGAGGAGAACGGCGCGCCCTGTGATGCTCGGTGTGGTCAAGCGATCTCTTCGAGTGCGATCGCCCGGGTCCAGGTGGCCGAGACCCGTTGCATCTTCAGCGGCAGGGCGATGAGGAAGACCCGCTCTTTGGTGATCTGGCCCAGGTCACGCAGAAGGTGGGCACGCCGTGCAGGTATTGGCCGTCGATCCGTTGCTCTCCCGGGACCATCTCGTAGGAGAGGTCGATAATGCGGTACTTGCTCAGGTCGATCATCAAAGGTCCTGTTGGCTTCTCGATGCGAACGGGGTCACAGCGACAGCGAGTAGAGCCGCGCCTTGGCCATGCGGATGCGTACGGAGACCTGCCGGCCCGCGAGGGCGGACAGATCGCCGTTCCCTTTCCAGGTCACCTCGCGTGACAGGCTGTCGCCGTCCAGCACGTCGCAGGCCTCCAACTCGTAACCCTCGATCTCGGGCACCGGTGCCGGCGGCGTGCGAGGCCGCTCGACCAGGGCCACCTTGATCCAGCCGCCTGGCGCGGTCTCGTAGTTCAGGGTCATCCGCCCACCGCTGCAGACGCGCTCGATCGTGGTGAACTGACCCTCCAGCGGCGCCTCCAGTGCCACCAGCCTTTCCGGCTGCCAGAGCGCCCAGCGATATTCCCCGTCCGGCTTGGGAACCGGGTAATCGCTCCAGTCGTGCAACCGCTCCACTACCTGGCAGCAGATCCCCCACTCCTCACCCAGCGGTACCAGGTTGGGGCCGGCGTAGAGACCGTTGCACTTGCCGCCAGCAGTCTCGAGCGTGACGATGGGCCGGCGCTCGGCGCGCGTCCAGTTCCAGCCGTCGCGGCTGCTGGCCAGCTGGATGTCCAGGGTTGCGGCCGGCCGGTGGAAAATCGAGACGAACATCAGGTGGCGCCCGCTGCTGGGACAGCGGCAATAGGAGGGGTTGTAGAAGTCAACGTCCGGGGGATCCTGCGGATCGGACGTCATCGCGATCGTCGGCTGCGGCCAGCCGCCGAACTCCGGGCCGCCGGTGCGGCGGATCGAGCGCCGCCGCTCCACGTTGCCCCGCAGGTAGGCGACGTACTCGCCGGTCTCCTCGTCACGGGCACCGATGTTCTGGGTGTCGAGCAGGGTCTTGCCCACGTCCACGAGCGGCTCCTCGAGCATGCGCCAGCGCAGGCCGTCTGCCGACACCGCGCCGCGCACCACGTGGCGAATCTCCGCCTTCGCGGCGATCTGCTCGGGCGTGTATCCCTCGATCTCCATCGCCGTGCGGAGCTCGTTGATCTCGGTCCGGTTCTGCTGGTCGCCGGGGACGAGCTTGCCGTCGCGGAAGTAGTGCACGCTGCCGTCGAGCGCCTTGTAGCGCTCCGCCGCCGGGGCAGCTGCATCCACGAACACCGACTGGAAGCCGAAGAAGTCTGTGCTGCAGATGATGTTGTTGGCCGAGGACCCCTCGAACTCGCAGAGGCCCAGCTCCGGCCGTTGCCAGTCGAAGCCATCCTCGCTCTCGGCGTAACAAATCCACCGCCTCAGCGGGTCCCCTTGCGACACGGACGCGTACCACATCCGGTAGCGCCCCTCGTCCAGCAATACGGTCCTGGAGCTCAACCCGTGTCTTTCCCAGGGCATCTCCCGCTGCAGGATCGGCACCGACATCCGGGCCTCCTGGACGCGCAGGCGCACGCCTACGGGAGGGTCCTCGAAGAAGCTGTGGCCCCGCTCGTCGCGGCCCGACTGGCCCGGGAAGATGCCGGTCCAGTCGTAGAACAGGTGGGGTGTGGGATCGGCTGATTCCATGCCTCTGCACCTTTCATCCGTTGCCCTGGTTCAGACCGACCGAACGGCAGCGATCGCCGGGTCCGGCCGGACCGGCTCACACGCCGCCCGCCCCGCAACCTTGGCGCAGACCGTGGCAGGCCCGCTCGGCCAGAGGTCTATGATCGGCCTTCCCTGGCATCTCGTCCACAGTTCGCGTGGACGCGCTTCATCGCTTCGACCGAGGCCTCCACGATCCGCCGGCCTGCCCCTTTCTCGAGCCGGCTGGTGTACACCGTGCGGTGGGTCTCGTATCCCTGCTGCTGAAGGCTTCTTCGGTGGGCACGTAGCCGCAGTAGCCATTGGTCAATGACGCCGTGAACAGCACCGGGAAAGGCGAGCGCTGCTTGATCTCCAGTCCCAGCTCGACGAACAGCGCGGCGGGATGGGCACAGAATACCGCCTCTCCGAAGGCGATCGCCTGGACTTCAACGGGACAGACGGTCTCTCCCCGCTGCCGCACGGCAACCTCCTCAGGGTCGTAGCGACGACGGGCGAAACGCCGATCCTCCTCACCGTCCCCACGACAGCCATCGTGGCAGAAAGTCGACTCCTCCCAGGAGCGGTCTCGTATTTCCAGCACTTCGCTCGCCATGGCCACCTCTACCCCTTGCTGCCGGGGTGCTTCCCGCCAGGCTGGCACGAGCGATCTCACCAGGTCGCCGCCGATGCGCCGCGTCAGCTCGCCGCCCTCTACCGGCGGCGGTGTGCCGCCGCGCCACATCACGTCGGCGCACGCCCCCTCGTAGAACAGCAGCGGTACCTCCGTTCCCAGCGCCCGCCCCAGCGCCGCCTCGGCACAGCCCGCGATGTCGCTGTGGTATTCCGAGCTCACACAATGGTTGTGGCAGGCATAACTCAGCGCGACCGCGATCGCGCCGTCCTCACCCTCGAACGCGATGAATGGAACCTCGCGGTCGACGGGCCCAGCCGCAGGCAGCGTCGGATCCACCCCGGGTATCCAGGCCATCACCACCCGCCCGTCCGGCTTGAGCAGCCGCCGGTTGAACTCCCATCCCGGCGCCGGACAGCAGCCGGCCGCCACGGTGGCAGGACGAAGCCGCTCCTGCGCCTCGACAACGGCCTCCACGGCGTGGCGCACGAATAGATCGAGGTAGAGCGGATCGGGCAGGGCGCCGGTGAGAAAGGAGGGACAGGTAGCCGTCGACAGAAAGGCGTAGGGTGGCACGATCACCTCGTCGCCCACGCCGATGCCGGCGGCGGCCAGCGCCGCGTGCAGTGCGGTGGTCCCGCTGCTGGTGGCCACCGCGTAACGCGCGCCGCAGAACTTGGCGAACTCCCGTTCGAACGCCGCCGCCGTAGCACCAAATTCGGCGCTCAGATCCTGAGTGCGCACGGCCGCGGACACCGCCTCCACCTCGGCGTCGCCGAGGATCGGGTAACGCGGAAACGGGGTGTTCCGGACGGGCTCGCCGCCCAACAGGCCCAGATCACTCATCGGTCAGACTCCAGCACGACAGTGGCTGACAAGCCGCAGCTGTGCCTCCCGACATCCCTCGGGCCTCCCGTCGCAAGCTCACCCAGTTCGGTAGGCGAAGAGACTGGTGGCGTTGTCGGCCTGGAAATGCAGGCGGACCTTGCGGCCGACGAAGGGCGTCAGGTCGCGCTCCTCGTCCCCCCAGGTGATGGGATGATCGATCGCGTCGGCCCTCTCGAACCCGTTGCAGGATTCGAAGTCGTAACCCTCGGGCACGGAGACGTCGTCGATCACCCTCACCTGCACGCGACCGAACAGACAGATGGCATTGAGGGAAAGTCGCGGGCCGGTGACCTCGATCTCCTCGGTCATCATCTCGCCGCCGCTGATGCCGCAGCGCAGCGCCACGAACCCGTCCTTGCGCAGCGTCGCCAGCCCGACCGAGCTGCGGAAGCGCCCTCCGGTACCGTGGGCCTGCGGCCGGCCGTTGTACCACATGTAGAGCTTGTCCCCCACCAGTGCCGGCGGGTTGGACGATATGCTCGACCAGGCCCCGTCCCAGCTGCCCGGCGGGCCCACCGGCAGAAACTCCTCCCGGCGCCCCACCCGGTGCCAATGCTCGATGTCGCGGGCGGTGGCCAGCTGCACCGGACCCAGCTCGGTGGCCGAGTGCAACATGCCGATGAAGCCGATGTACTGCTGACCATACACGAAGGGGGTCATCACATACATCTGGTCCTGCGGGTCGTCGAAGTCGTCCGGCTTGAGCACCGTCTTCAGCCGCGACCAATTCGTGAAGTCGTCGCTGGTCGACAGGGCGATGACGCGGCGGTAGCGCTTCCACTCGATGAGGAAGTGGTCCATGACCGTCTCGTAGCGGCGGGACATGGCAATGTAACGCTGGTGCATCGGGTCGTAGACCAGCGTGCCCGCGTCACCCCCCCGCGGCACCAGCGCCCGGTCTTCGAGGGTCCAGTGGATGCCGTCCGGAGAGTAGGCGCCGTACATCCCGTGGCGATCGCGGATCTTGTCGAACAGCATCTTGCGGTAGGCGTTCTTCGCCTCGCGCTCCAGGCCCGGCTCCTCCGGCGGCACCTCGGCTCCCGGGCGCTGCAGATACATGCCCATCTTGTAACGCCTGGCCGGGTCCTCTTCCTGCCAGTCCAGGATCACGCCCCAGGGGTCGGGGCCCGGGGACCCATCCGTGGGGTAGACGATGTTGGTCGCGTCCGTACCCTCGCAGGAGACGATGCCCAGCTCCGGCTTATCCCATGTGATGCCGTCCCTGGACGTGGCGTAACCGACGAAATGGCCCTGCCCGGTGCGCAGGTAGACGTCGTGGCTCGTCGAATAGTACCAGGCCTTGAACAGCTGCTCCTCCTCGTCCCATAGCACCGAGCCCCACAGCTGCACCGCGCCCTCCCATGGGCGGTCGCCCTGCAGTACCGGTTCCGGGTGGCGTTCTGGCCGCTGTACCTTGCGCGTGAATCCCGGGTGGTCCTGCACCTCTTCGTCGTCGAGAAACAGGTGTGCCCCCGGGTCGTACAGATTGTTGCCGTGCATTCCTATCTCCCGCAGCTGTGGATCAGCCGGCCTTGAAAAGGTGGAGGAGCGGGTAGCGCGGGCGTGGCATAGCGGACCGCATGGCCGGCCTGCAGCGCCAGCTCGAACGCGTTCACCCGGTCCGGTAAGCGAAGAGACTGGTGGCGTTGTCGGCCTGGAAATGCAGGCGGACCTTGCGGCCGACGAATGGCGTCAGGTCGCGCTCCTCCTCCCCCCAGGTGATGGGATGATCGGTCGCGTCCGCCTTCTCGAAACCGTTGCAGGATTCGAAGTCGTAACCCTCGGGCACGGAGACGTCGTCGATCACGCGAACCTGCACGCGGCCGAACAGACAGATGGCATTCAGGGAAAGTCGCGGGCCGGTGACCTCGATCTCCTCGGTCTTCATCTCGCCGCCGCTGATGCCGCAGCGCAGCGCCTCGAAGCCGTCCTTGCGCAGGGTCGCCAGCCCGATCGCGCCACGGTGGCGCGCTTCGGAACCGTGAGCCTGCCGCCGGCCGCTGTACCACATATAGAGCTTGTCCCCCACCAGCGCCGGCGGGTTGGACGATATGCTCGACC
>CAYWBJ010000289.1:0-9693 GCA_964456165.1 uncultured Gemmatimonadaceae bacterium
CTATTCTGCACTACGCTGGCCCAGTCGATGAGGCGACCAGAATCTGGCTCCAGGCCTCGGCCGACGGACGCTCCTGGGACCAGTGGATCGAAGTCCAAGCCGACCCACATATCGAGGCGAAGGCAAATCGTCTATACGGCAACCTGGTGTTCTTTCCCGCCGCAGCACACTATCTGCGCTACCGGCTCTCGCCTCCCACCGAACAGGCGCTGCCGCTAAAGCTGCGCCTGGACATTATCAATCCCGGTTCGAGTGCGCCTGGACCCGAACTGGCTCCTCCGGGTGCCCAGCGCATTGCCGCTGCCGGCTCCGAGGCCTACGCCCTGCCGCATTACGTACCGCGAAGGAACTGGGGCGCCAAGCTGGGACTCGAAGATACATCTTCTCACATGACCCCTATTTCCGTCACCCACTTGTGGGTCCACCATTCGGCCGGACAGACCAATAGCCGCGATTTTGCAGCCGTTGTACGGACCTATTTCACCTATCATACGCAGACCCACGGATGGGCCGATATCGGTTATAACTGGCTGGTCGATCCCGGGGGCACCCTTTACCAGGGTCGCGCCTTTCACCGCCACTCGACGAGCGGAGCCATCACAATGGATGTGCAGGGCGCCCATGCGCGCGGCGCCAATTCCAGGTCGATCGGCGTCTGTATGATCGGTGATTACACAGCCCAGATGCCGCGGGAGACCGGACTGCGTAAATTCGTCGAACTCTTCGCCTGGAAAGCGCGCCAGATGCCTCTGGACGTACTGTCCAAAGGCTCGATAAATGGCCGCGGCTACGACATTGTATCCGGCCACCGAGACATCTCCAGCACGGCCTGTCCCGGGGATACCTTCTATCCCTATCTGCCCGTGCTGCGACAGCGAGTACACGCCTTGCTCTACCCGCCCATCGTCGCCGACCTCGAGGCAACGGTCGATTCGCAAGAGACCTCGGCGGCGCAGCTGAGCGCCACCGTCGATCCGCAAGGGAGCCGGACCGTCTGGTATTTTGAGTATGGGACCCATGCGGGGCTAATTGACCCGGCTGCCACCGCAGCCGAGGAACTGCAGGCTCCCGGTGCGGGCCCCAGCCCCGTGCAGGCCAGGCTCTACGGACTGGGGGAGGAAACTACCTACTACTATCGCCTGGTGGCGGTGAATTCCGACACCCTTACCCATTCTGCTGTGCAGCAGTTTGCCGCCAGGCAAACCACTCTGGTCAAGCCCGGCTCCAGCGGCCCAAGGCCACAGACTCTCAGCCTGAGTGCCAATTATCCCAACCCCTTTAATGCAAGTACGCAGATTCCCTTTTCGCTGCCCAGCCCGAGAGAGGTGCAGTTGAGCATATACGATGTACTGGGTCGAGAAATAGCGGTTTTGGCCGCCGCTTACTACGCAGCAGGGGAACACCTTGTTTCCTTCCACCCGGACCGCTTGCCCAGCGGCATCTACATCTATCGGCTCAGGGCTGGAAACGAAACGCGCTCGCGCACAATGCTCTTGCTGAAGTAAGCCGGCTTTCGGCGATGGCGGCCACGATGATGATGAGCGTGCCGTTGCTTGCCAGAACCCAATGCACTTGGAACGCGGTTCTGTCGTCGTTGTTGAACACTATTTCATCGAAAGATGTCGATGCCGTTTTCGCCTCTGTATACTGTTACAAAACGCCGGGTTCAACGAAGCCAAATACGGCTCACGGGATAAGAGCCAATGGGAATCTGGCCACCTAAACCCAGCCGATAGGCCGGGACCGTCTCTTCGGGTCCCCTCCACCCAATCGCACACTGGCTCCCCCCTGCAGAAAACGCCTGCAAACTCGCCCTGCTCAAACCTTGCCAGCGTGGCGAGCCCCACTTCTGACAGCGCTCTCTAATCCGTCAGCAAGGCTCGTCTCTTCAGGCTGTCCTGAGGCGGTCGGACTTTACTGCGCGTCGGTAGCGTACCTCGTCGATGATGAAGGTCACCGCGATCGACAGCAGCATCAGGGGGAATACGTAGAACGCCGGCGTGTCTAGCTCGGCACCCTTGGGCCGGTATACCTCACCCTGAGCCACACAGGTGACCAGGTAGAGCGCGACCACGAACAGACCGCTGCCAGCCCACAGCTTGAGGTCGACGAGGGAGGGCAGAGGAGCGATGCGGACGCCGCTCTCCCCCTTGTAGGACGAGAGAAGACCGGGCAATTTCGCGATATCCCACAGCAAAAGCCCGAGAGCGGCGAGAAACATCAGCGTAACCACAACTGCCGTCGGATAGACATGAGTGCTCCAACAGAACACCATGATGACGGTCAAGATCGGGGTGAAAATAAACGCTCCTGCCGCAGCGAACCGTTGACTGAGCAACAGCAGCGCCCCGAACAATTGGACCGCGCCCACGAACTGATAGAAAGCGCCCGTAGCGTAGAAGGCGTGGAGGAACTCGTGGAATACACCCGTGTGCTGGGGATCGGTGAACGGCTGGTAGAGTACCTTCTTCAGGCCCGCCGGCACAAACGCAAACGCGAGCAAGATCCTCGTAATCACCACGAACAACTGGGGCCAGCGTCTCCGGCGAACGCGAAGGACCAGGTTCGCGAGAAGTTGACCGTACTGGTGGCCCCGCCGCGGGCTAACCTCGTGCGCTACCGAGAAGCTCTGGCGCCGCATGCCGGGAACCGATCGCGGCTCGTCTCCGCGCCGGTGGCGGTTGTGGATGAATCACAAGACTGCTCCGCTCACGCTCGCGCTGGTGATAGACCGGCTGGGTGCCATCGACTGTGATGGGCAATCTGCTGGCGCCGGTTTTTTCATATTTAGGTGAGTGCTTTTATTCGTCCGAGTATTAGCCATTTCAACATGGGGCCGCCTGAATAAAGCTGAACGATTGCGGGCAGAAAACTACGACCTGATGCGGTCATATGGCTCAACTTATGCCTCGTTACAATAAATCCACCTTTTACCGTCTGGTAAACACAATATCCCACTTCACCGATGTGCGCCTGCGCAAAAACCTTCTCCACTCTTCGTTTCTTTGATCATCCAACTCGCCGAATAATGCACAGGCACCATCATCTGCACCCGCAACAATAATCGATTATCGACCATTAGTTGGATAGAACGATCTTGGCCAGCGCCAAATTTTTTGCGATCTGCTAAATACAACTCTTGGTCAGAAATAATCCCGTCAGTTTCAGTTTTAAGTTATCGGTCTGTAGTTCTTGATTTTTTCCTTCGAGTCCACTTGGAAGTATCCCACTTGAACCCGAAGGACTATCATCCGTATCCAAACATCTAACACCATCCACCATCAGTAATCCCAGTAACCTCTTTCGGTGCGGCCCGAGAATTCATGGGTAATTCCGGACCGGATAATTTCGCCTGTGCGTCGCATGCGGGAGGTCAGCGGGCCTGGCGTCACGCCTCGTCGATAGTCTACTGCGCTTCAGGTGTCATGCGCCTTCACGCGGGATAGAGTTCCACTTCCACCAGTTTGACGATGGTGTAGGCGGCCGGTTTAAAATGGGAGGTCGCGGTAGCCATGAATGCAAGAACTCAGAGGAGGGGGCGCACCATAGGCATCCTTAACTTTGTGCGTCATTTATTGTCAGGCTTTTGACTTGAGTGGATACGCCGGTGAACTCCACGAACTCGCCAGTGATTTCCACAGACGTGGGCAGCGGGATGAAGAACAAGACGGCAAAAAGCACTTTAACAGCATTAGGGTGCTGCGTCTCCTTGAAAGAGAGCTGGACGATCCCGTCGGCTCCGGCCTTCTCGATCTCGGGGATCAACAACTCGCCGAACATCTTCTGTAGGTCGGCATCCACCACTGGAAAAAACCCGCCCAGGTTGGCGCCCTTAGCGGTAATCTGCACGAACCCCTTGGATGTGTACGGACGCGGGGACTCACCCATGGTGATGAGGTAACTCTTGGCAATCTCGGGCGGGTACAAGTAGATATTGCCCGTCGTGCACCCGGCGCAAAATGTGAGTACCGCCGCCGCTAAGATCAGTCTGTACCGCATCACTTGCCTCCTGTCTGCTCTGCGAAGACTACGAGTTCACCCTTGACGGAATAGCGCGTCTCGCTGCCCTCGCCGAGGGCGGCGGGTGTGTCCCCCTTTTCCACCTGATCGGCGACCTTGATGGCCGTGTCGATCTGCTTGGCGATCTTCTCTACCCTGGTCTGGGGCTTAGTATCGATCAGTTCGAGGTGCTGGATGCCCTGTGCCCCGTTGTCCCGGGCCAGCGCCGCGACGGAATACAGAATATTGTTTGGGTCCCCCACCACCTCTAGCTCGTGCAGCCACCTGTAACCGTTCAGGGTCATCTGGACGACCCCGATGGGACGGTGTGGCCGCGAGAACGTACCAGAGGTGAGATAGATGTTGGAGAATTTCGGTTTGCCGGTTGCATCTGGGCGCGAGAGCGGCGGTGTTATATTGACCGTCGCGCAAGAAGCGAACAGAACCACCACCCCACACACTAGCAGTCTGCTGGCCAGTCGAGTTAGTAAAACCCTGCCCGGGATCCAACTGTTGCCCCTCTGTTTGCGCAATGTGAGAGTAAAAAGCATGGTCCTTTCTCCTCCTCAAAAACAGATAGCGACACGCCTCGGTACTACAAAGGGCCTAAGCCCGGTTATAATATCCTTCAGGTCGCGGCTTGACCACCTCGGCCGCCGATGAGGTCGCTGGGGTCGACAAAGTTGTGGTGGCAAGGTCGGCCTAAACCGGGGTCAGCCATTACACCATCAGCCTATCCCGCAAGGCGCTGATTTGGTCCGCCGACAACCCGACAGCCTGCATATACTCCTCGACCCCACCGTAGGCCTGTTCCAAATACTCCAAGACCAGCACCATGGTCTCCGGCGGGCACTGGTCATTCTGATATTCCTCCCAGGTTCCGTCAGGCTTTACCAGGTAGTGGGCAGAAAGGCCGTAGTCGGCGGCGATGGTCTGTATTGGCACCCCGACCAGCCCGAGGATAAGGCCAGCGATTACCCCAGTGCGGTCTTTACCGCCGGCGCAATGAAAAAGCACGGTGTGATTTCCGGCGTCGGCCAGCGTGCTCAAGATCCGGGACACTGCTTCCTGGCGCTTGTCGAGGTAGCCGCAGTAGTGATGGGCCATGTGCCGCGGTCTCGGAGTCCCCTCGGACGTCGGTTCGATACCCAGATCTTCATCGCCGAGCATGTTCAGGTGATGGTAGTCCACATCGGGCGAGGCGGCAAAAACGTTTGGATCAGTCTCAATCTCGCCACTCCGGCGCAAATCCACGACAGTGCGCAATCCAATGGCAAGGAGGCTATCCTGAGCAGCAGGAGTCAGCGCGTGAAGACTGTCGGCTCGGAGGATTCGTCGCCATTGAGTCAACCTCCCATTGCCCGCGTGGTACCCGCCCAAGTCCCTCACGTTTCTCGCTCCTTCAAGTTCCAGGCGTCGCCTGGGGTCGGTCGCTTCGTCCAAAGTAACCTCCTATGTCCATAATTATTCTGACTGACTTTGATGAAAACGGCCGGAGTCCCTGCCAAGCCTGGCGCCTACGGGCAACGCTATTTTTCTGGGCCTGCTACGCTCTCATCCGCTGGAACAGTTACACCCGCGGTTGCAGCCGCCTCTCGGGATACGCTAGTCGGCGGCGAGGCGAGTGTCAGGTAATTCCATCACTCTACATCTACAAATTTCCCCGTTCATCCGTCTTGAGCACCAGAACCTCGCCATTACCCTTCCCCGTTACTATAAACCCGCCATCTGCCGTTTGTTGAACCACAGCAGCATACTCTTCCCCAAAATATTTTTTCCACACCTCTATCTGCTGT
Source organism: uncultured Gemmatimonadaceae bacterium (assembly GCA_964456165.1). Taxonomy (GTDB): domain Bacteria; phylum Latescibacterota; class UBA2968; order UBA8231; family UBA8231; genus CAYWBJ01. Next base: position 5,796 of record CAYWBJ010000289.1, read on the forward strand.
CCTTGTGGTTCTGCAGAACGATCCTACCTCCATCACATACAACACCAACCACCAGCGCCAGCAACTTTCCAATCATTCGATTCACCGGCCTTAACAAGGCGATAATTCTGCCCCTGGGTGCGCCTGCGACAATTCCTCCTCCCCGGATCCCCTATTCGAACCACATCACGCCAAATCGCTCGACGTTGTGGAACGAGCCGAAGGTCGGACGCCAGGTCGAAAGCTCCGACTGCCAGCCATCCTTGCCGTCCACCTTGTAGAAGTGGTTCCGACAGAAATTGGCGCGCCACGGCTTGGCCTTCGTGGGATGCTCCAGATTTAGGGAGGCCAGCGGAATCACCAGCTCCCCCGTCCATTCGTTCTCGCCCGTGGCTGCTTTGTATTCCACCCCAGGGCAATCCCATTTAAACATTTCCTTGCTGAACGGGGTGGTTCTGTCCGGGTGAAAATTGTCCGTGTAGATGTCGTCAGGCCCCACGACGAACTGGTATTTCCTGACCCCCTCGACTAAGAACAGCTCAGCGCTGTCATCCGCCATCCAGATGGAGTCGTCCTCGCTTCCCGGCGGCAGCGTCCGCCGGGGCGGCAACCCGCTCAGCGAGGCGCGAATCCCAACGTAGAGGTTCTGATCGTCGCGCAGGAAGCGCATCTGCGTCTGGCCGTGCACTTCCACACTGTTGAAGCTGTCGCAGAAATCCCCGGCCTCTGCAGCGGTAGCCCAGAACGCGTCGTCGAGCAGGCCGTCCACAAGCGGCTTGCCGGCCGCCTCCGAGACCCGGAGCTCGTCGTTTTCGACCTCCCGCCGCAGCCCGGCTGCCCAGCGCCGGCTCGCGGCTTCGAACGGCACGAAGCCGTCCAGTGTCCGGACGGCGCGGGCGTGATAGGGCTGCCGCCCCCGCGAGACCCGTTCCGCCTCTCTCAGGTGCCCCATGGCCTCCCGGACGAATGCCTCCGGATAGACCTGGCCCCAGACACTGCGGTAGTCCCAGATCTCGGACTTGTTGTTGGGGTCCATGTACGCCGCTTCCATCGCCTCGTAAAAACGCTGGACCGAAGGACCGGCCGGCCCGTAGAACGTCGCGTAGAACTCGGCCAGCATGGCATCCACGTCCCGGTCCAAGTTCCACATCAGCTGCATGGCGACGTACATATTGAGCGCGTCGAAGATCCAGTCCGCCCAGCTCCCGTGGCCGGTGATGTCGATGCCCTCGCTGTCGTACTTGGTGAGACCAAATACGCGCCCTTTCACGCGGCCACGCTCGAGCGCGAACCAATCCTGAAGCGTGCGCGGGAAGATAGTCGGGGTGCCGTACGTCCCTTTGTCGAAGCGCGGATTGTTCCAGTAGTCCCAGACATAGATCTGATCTGTCTTCTCGGACCAGTCGGCAATCAGCTGCAGGTAGGCCGCTCTCGCATTCGCATCGGTAGCCAGGTTCAGCGAAGCCGACCCGATGCACAGCGTCACCGCTACATTAGGCTCGAATTCCACGTTCTCAGGTACCGCGGCATAGTCCGAATACGAGGCGCAGGTGATGAGGCGCCGCGGGTGGCTCCTGCGGGTCTCGCGGGCGACCTTGTTGACGAAGCTCCAGACGTAATCGGTGTGACGCGCACCGCTCGGTTTTTCCGGGTGGACCTCAGCCTGGCACTCCTCGCACCGGCACATGTACGCCCCCATGCTGTCACCGGGCATGACGGAGGAGTAGCGCCGCCACGGCTTCTCCTCGAATTCCTGCCGCTTGTCGGCGATCGTCTGCGCCAGGACCTCCTCGTCGGCGAAGCAGACGTGGCCGCCCATACTCCCCTCCTGGGTCAGGCGGTGCCCGGCTCCCTGCAAAGCGAGCCACTCGGGATGCTGTGCGGCGAACCGCTGCGGCCACTCGTTGAACGAGTGCATGCCGATCGGGCTGCCGCCCGGCGCACCCCGCCGCATGCGGCGCCACCAGGTCCAGACGTCTTCGCTGGTGAAATCCTCCTCGTCGTGCAGCGCATTGAAGGCGAACCGCGTGTCGAACGTCGGGACGCCGCCCCACCTCGCCGCGGTCACCACCACCGCCTCCTGCTCCGGCACGACGCGGCCCAGCTCGCCAGGCCAGTACCAGCGCACGCCGACGACGCGCTCGAGGAACTCGTAGACCGCGTACAACGTGCCGAACGGAAACAGCGCGCTGGAGACGGGCTCCGGGTCGAACTCCGAATCGCCGCCGCTTAGAATCAGGGCCTGCCCGGCGCGCGAGACGACCCAGTTATCGGGCCCCAGATAGCGCGGTGCCAGCCCCAGGCGCTCCGTCAGCTGAGTTGCGCCCACGTGGATCGTCGGCCCCGCGGCCTGCTGGCCGTCCTCGACCACGGGCAGCGCGGCCCCCGTGCTCAGTTCCAGGTGCTCGTTCAGCTCCTGCACCGCGTAACGGACAGTGCGGGTGGCGTTTGCGGCAATCACGATGGTCGCGGCAGGCTTGCCGTCCCGAACCAGGAAGAGGGACCCGTTCGCCGGTTCCAATGCGGCGATCCGGTTGGGCTGCGGCGGGACTTCCTCCGAAGCGTCGAGCCGAACGGCCAGGCAGCAGAGGGCAAGCGCGATGTAGTTGCAGAATCTCATCAGACCCTCCCCGGGAATTCCCTGCCGCGAATCAGCATGAAGCGGAACGCACCCGGCGGCTTCTCACACTCCGTCATCAACCGCTGCTCCTCGCTTCCCGCCCCCAGGTACATCGTTTCCGAGCACAGGTAGTGCAGAGCCAGGCCCCGCCGGCGATTCGGCGTGGGATTGGCGCCGGTGCGGTGAAAGTTCAAACCGTGGTGAAACATGCACGACCCGGCTTCGAGCTCGATTGGCACAGGTTTCGGCAGCGACGAATTGGCCAGGAATGGATCGCGGCGGGTGCGCTCGATCGGCCCCCACTTGTGGCTGCCCGGGATCACGGTCATGCAGCCATTGTCCACCGTCGCATCGTCCAGGGCCACCCAGCAGCTCACATGATTCTGCGGCGCAAACTGGGGCCACGCCACCGAATCCTGGTGCCAATCGGTCACCGTCCCATTGTAGCGCGGCTTCATCATCAGCTGATCGCAATACAGCTTGATGTTGGGCCCCAGCAGATCTTCGATGACGTCGACGATCTCGGCTTTGCGGGCAGCGGCCTCGAACAGCGCATCGAAGTAGCACAGGTGTGTCATCTTGCGCACCCGGTCGAACGGATCGGTGTCGCCATCCTTATGGTCTCGAAAAGCGGCCTCCAGCTGAATGAAACGTGCCGGCACCTGCTTTTCCTTGCCGCGCGCGATCTCCTCGCAGCGCTGTCGCAGAACCTCAACCTCCTCATCCGAGAGCACGCGCCTGTAGGGCAGGTAGCCATTTTCCTGGAAAAATCTCTTTTGCTCGAAAGTCAGTACCATGGTCCTTTCCCGACGAGGTGCGTAAGAGGGCTGGGAAACGCCGCCGGCCGCAAAACACAAAGAGCGCTTTCGACAGTTCGGTCAAGAGCGCCTACCCCTAACTCGCCAGGAGGCGGAGAATAGCAGGCGGGTCGAAGCACCTATATTATTCAGAGTCCGTATCATGCAGCCGCTTGGAATGCTGTTGCTTTATCATGGGAGACCCGCACATGCCCAACGCTGAGTCAATCGGCCACGGGATTCTCGACGACATCCAGCCTGCGCACCGCGTCGCGCAGGGTATCCGCAAGCGTGCCCTGGAGCTCACGATCAGGCAGGACGGCTGTTACCTGAGCCAGGCCCTTTCCTCGGCCGAAATTCTCGCTGCGCTCTATACCTGCGTGCTGGACATTGGGCCCAGTCTGGCGCCGATGAAGCCGGCCCCCTTCTCCGGAGTCCCCGCGCCGGGAAAGCACCACCTCGGCGCCGACTATAACGGCCCGCAGACCGGTGATCACGATCG
>CAYWBJ010000290.1:0-2120 GCA_964456165.1 uncultured Gemmatimonadaceae bacterium
AGGGCATCCTGCAGACCGAGACCCAGGCCGATAAGGCGGAGGAAGAAGCCCAGGCCGCGCCTGCCCCCGCCACGCCCGCTCAGCTCGCCGCCGCCGGTTTCCACCCGCGCCAGCGCCCCTCAGTACCTACCGGCATCACCGAGCGGATCAATACCGGTGAGGGCAAGATCTACGTCACGATCAACGAAGACGAATACGGGATCTGCGAGGTCTTCAGCACCATTGGCAAGGCCGGCGGCAATGCTGCAGCGCAGTCGGAGGCGATCAGTCGCCTGATCTCGATCGCCCTGCGCTCGGGTGTTGATCACCAGGAACTGCTCCGCGAGTTGAAGGGCATTTCCGGCCCCAATCCGGTATGGGAAGACGGCGAGCTGATCCTATCGCCGCCCGATGCCATCGGCAAGGCCATGGAGCGCTACATCCAGCGCAAGGCCGGCCAGGATTACCAGGGTGCGGCGGCGGAGGCACCGGCCGTATCGCTGCAGAGCGGCCCGGTCGAGGCGTCGGCGCCGCCGACCTTTGTCCAGAGCGGCGGCACCAAGACGATGACGACGTGTCCAGAGTGCGGATCGACGGTCGCGCACGAGAATAGCTGTCTGATGTGCAAGCACTGCGGGTGGTCGAAGTGCTGAGCTGAACGGTTGCTAGCGAGATGAGGCGAGGGTGTCGTCGGGAGACCGGCAGCATCCTCGTTTTTTGTCTATCGCCGAATATCGGGATGCGTCTCATGCTTCGGTTCGAGGAGCGGGTGCCGGGCCAAGCAGGGCCGGCCGGGACGAGATCGGAGCGTCGCCCGGGCGCAGTGCCCTAGCCGGGCACCTACGCGGGCAGCGAGCATGGCCGCGACGGAATTTGGCCCGGCGTTCGACCCCCGAACCTCCGCTCCGGTGGGAGGCCTTTTCTTCCTTCCTGTTACACATTATACAAAGGGGAGGAAAAAACCCAAGATCGTCCGTTGCTACCGCAACTCGCCTACCCCACCCGACCGATCGACCGCGGTTCTACGCGAATTCCAACACCAACCCATCGTACGCCAATTCCACCCCGGCGGGCAGTTCGGAGTTGGTCTGGTGGTGGCCGAGATCGTGTGCGATGTGGGTGAGGTAGGTTTGGTTCGGCTTGAGTCGGTCGACGATTGCCAAGGCCTGGGCGACGTTGAAGTGGGTGGGGTGTTCCTGATGGCGCAGGGCGTCGAGGACCAGTACGTCGAGGCCCTGCAGGCGATTCATGGCCTCAGGGGGGATGCGGTTGGTGTCGGTGACGTAGGCAAAACGACCGATGCGGAAGGCGAGTACGGGGGCGCGGCCGTGGTAGACGGTGAGCGGCTCGATCTCGAGGTCGCAGACGTTGAAGGGCCCGTCGATGGGGACCAGCGCGATCTGCGGGACTGTGCTGGGGGCACTGCGGTCGAAGGCGTAGTCGAAGACGCGCTCGATGCGTTCGATGGTCAAGGGGGCCGCGTAGCAGGGCAGCGGGGCATCGCGGCCGAAGCAGTAGGTGCGCACATCGTCGAGGCCGTGCAGGTGGTCGGCGTGACCGTGGGTGAAGAGCACGCAATCGACGCGGTCGATGCGGTAGCGCAGCGCCTGGGTGCGGAGATCGGGGCCAGTATCGACGAGGATCGAATGGCCCCGATGCTCCAGGTGTAGAGCGCAGCGCAGGCGATCGTTTTTGGGGTCGTCGGAGGTGCAGACGGGGCAGTGGCAACCGATGCGCGGCACGCCGATGGAGGTGCCGGTGCCTAAGAAGGTGACCTTCATGCCGGAACGGCGGTGGGCAGGGTCAGAATCTGGGGGCCATCTTCGGTTATGGCGACGGTGTGTTCGGAGTGAGCGGCGAGCGAGCGGTCGCGAGTCAGGGTGGTCCAGCCGTCATCGCAGTGCTCGACCTCCGGATCGCCGAGGCAGAGGATCGGCTCGATGCAGAAGACGTGGCCGGGTTTCAGCCGGGGGCCCTTGCCGGGCGGACCGTAGTTGTTGATATGCGGTGCTTCGTGCAACTTGCGACCGATGCCGTGTCCGCCGTATTCGCGGATGATGGCCAGGCCCTGGGCGTCGGCGTGGGTCTCGATGGCGTTGGAGATGTCGGAGAGCCGGCCATCGGGCCGGGCTTGGGCGATG
>CAYWBJ010000291.1:0-15329 GCA_964456165.1 uncultured Gemmatimonadaceae bacterium
AGCGACAGGTCGACCAGCCTGTCCAGCCACGGCTCGACGACGACGGTCCCCTGGTGCTGGATCACATTCTCGAGCCAGCCGAGTTGAGAGGGACGCGGCGGCGCATCACCGAACTGGATCTGGTCCCGGCCCGAGGCGCCGAAGTTCGCTTTTGCCACCGCCCGTTGCCAACCGCGCGCGCGCAGTTGGTCCAGCCGCGCCTGGACCGCGGCGACCGAATCGCAGGACGCACCGACTACGGCATCATCGCACAGCCAGTCGTCCGGCTCCCGCGATTGCAGAAATCGGCGCAGCTGCGCGGCGCCGAAGGCCTTCGAGTAGATCGGGCGCAGCCTCGACAACCAGAGCTCAGAAGCACCATCGGGCTGGTTGCCTGCGAGCGACTGCAGGTAGCGCGCCGCTCCCGGGCTGCGTCCCCAGGGACAGAGCCGGCCGACGTCGCGATCGACCAGATCGGTCGCTTCGATACCGGCTGCGGCCTCGACAAACTCGGGCAGCGTGAAACCGGCCTCCTGCAGCTGGCGCAGGAAAGAGGATGTCGGACGCTGCGGCACCAGCACCGCGTCGTCGCGCACACCGAGGAATATCGGCAGGCTCGCCAGGTCCTTCTGCAGGCTCTGCACCGGCGCTGACGGAGTGAAGGTGCCGTTGTCGCCGGCGGCCACCTCGCTCTCGCAGGCCGGGTTGAACCAGAAGACCGACGGGCAGCGCCCGCGCGACCGAGCGTAGAGGCTGAGCTCATCGATGAAGGCCTCCGACAAGCCGGCCTGCCGCCGGCCTTGGCGATTGAAGCCGATGCCTTTGGCCCTGTTGGGCGTCAGTGGCGGCGACAAGGCACCCGCATAGGCCTCCCACTCCGATGCCTCCGGGTCGCGCCAGCGGTTGAACCAGGTCAGGCCGTGTTTGACGTGGCCGATCTCGTCGACGTAGACCCGGTCGAGGATCGCCTTGGTGTCGCCGTCGCCCAGCTCGGCGTAGAGGCCGGCGTAGTGCAAGGCATAGTCGAGGTTGGCCTGCTCGAGGGTCATGCTCAGACGGGTGACGAACTGCATCGGGCTCGCCATCGGCGCAATCGTCTTCCAGAAGAAGTCACTGACCGGAATCTCGCCGAACTCGATGCCCACCTGCGTCATCCGCTCCCGGTACAACCGCAGGTGCTCCTGCTCGTCGTACAGCGTCTGCAACAGGCCGCGGCGGAACTTTGAGGGGGCCCCGGGAAACTTCAGCAGCGCCAGCGCCATCAGCTCCAGCGCCAGCAGCTCGTGGTTGGCGAAGAAGTGCAGGACCAGCCCGCGGTCCTTCTCGGTGTGCAGGCTGCGCACCGCCCCGAACCGCACCTTGTCCCGCGCTTTCCAACTGTCCAGCGCCAGCGCCAGCGGTCTGCCCGGAACCCGTGGGGTCGCAATCGCGGTGCCGGGATCTGAGTCGTCACAGCGATCCGGGCGCAGCAGCTTCTCCTCCCAACTGTCCCCGAACAGGACGTGCTCGGCCACCTCCCGAATTTGCATGTTTGACATCGAAGGGGTGTCTGCCTGTTAATCAGCCGCGCATACCAACGTCTACAAATGTAGAGGAACCACCCATGTCACGCCCTCGATCACCGGCCAACCGACGGAGTCCGCGATGCGCGTAGCCGCGATGGAATTCACCTATCTCGACGTGCCGTTCACCGCCCACACCGAAAGCCAGATGCGCTTCTGGCTCCCCCACTGGCGCAACTTCCAGCTCTGCAGGGTCACCCTCGACAACGGCGTCGAAGGCTGGGGCGAGGGCATGCCCAACTACACCTGGTCCGCCACGCCAGACGACATCGTCGACCGCGTCGTCGGCCGCCCGGCGGCGGAGATGTTGTGGGAGGACGGCCTTGGCGCCAACGTGCAGATGGCCCTGTTCGACGCGGTCGGCAAGGCCCTCGACGTGCCCGCCTACCAGCTGATGGGCAACAAGGTCCGGGAGTGGTGCCCGATTTCCTGGTGGGCGATGGACATGGCGCCGAAGGACTGGGCCCGCCAGTGCACCGACGCGGTGAAGCAGGGTTACACCTCGGCCAAGCTCAAGGCCCGCACCTGGTACGACCTGCACGCCGCCATCCGCGCCGTCATCCGCGTCGTCCCGCCCCAGTTCAAGCTCGACCTGGACTTCAACGGCACCCTCGGCAACGTCGCCAACGCGGTGGAATTTCTCAAGACCCTGGAGCAGTACGAGCACGTCGCCATGATCGAGACCCCGATCCCCCAAGTCGACATCGCCGGCAACGCCCATATCCGCCAGCGCATCAACCGCCCGGTCGCCATGCACTACGGCTATCCGCCCATCCCCACCAACCTCAAGGAGGACGTGACCGACGGCTACCTGATCGGCTCCGAAGCCCAGCGCGCCATCAAGGCCGCCCACATCTGCGAGCTGGCCAACAAGCCGTTCTGGCTGCAGTACGTCGGCACCGGCAGCACCACCACCTGGGTCTGCCACCTCGGCGCCGTGTTGTCGCACGCCCTGTGGCCGGCGGTCACCTGCATGAACCTGTATCGCAGTCAGCTGGTGAAGGAGAAGATCCAGGTCCGCGGCGGCTACATCCGCGTCCCGGAGAAGCCGGGCCTCGGGATCGAGGTCGACATGCGGGCCGTTGAGCGCTACCGCGTCGACTACAGCCGGCGCGAGCTGGAGAAGCACCTGTTCTGCTACCGCCGGGCCAGCGGCGAGGAAGTTTACTACGGGGTCACGCGGCAGACACTGGGGGGAGTTTTTCAGCAGGACGCGATGCCGGTGTGCGAGGCTGGAAGCAGGCTGGAAGCTGTACCGGATGACGGCAGCAGCAAGTTTCAGGAGTTATACGCAAACACGCGCAACGGCCAGACGGTAAGGCGGCTCGCCCTACGTCGTCGCTAGGGCCAGAGATGATCAGCGATCGCCCGTCCGCCGCCCACGCCACCTGGCACCACCCCGCGAATCGGGGTTCCGGCGCAAAGCGCCGGCCAGGCGGTGGCAGGGCCGGGGATTTCACATCGCGTCGGGGTAACGTCCCCCGCCGAACCCTCCTCCGCACTCCAGACCCTCCCTACCACTACGATCCATACTCCACAGCCACCACATCCTCCCCCGAAGCCAGCGCCCCCGTCCCGGCAACCACCACCTCCATGGCGTTCAGCCCATTCCGGTGATCCACACTAAACCACTCCCCAGTTCGCACCCGCTCCACGAAGTAATCTACCTCACGCTTGTACGCCAGCCCGAACCGCCCGATAAAAAAGGGCACATCCGGACCATAATCGCGCTGCGCGAAAACCTTGCGCTCGATCAGCCCGGTCGGCGATATCGCCTCCACCACCACCCGCGTCTGGTCTTTCGAGAAGGCACCACCGTGAACCATCCCCCCGTCCCCGTAGACCCAGACCTCGTTACGGTAGCCGGCGATGTGGTTGCGACTGACCGCGAGCTGCGCCACCCGGTCGCCGTCGAACCACAGCTGCAGGAAGGCGTCGTCATAGTCTTCGTTGATGTTGCTGACGCTGTGGGCGTAGACGCGCGAGCCGAAGCCGCTGAGCGCGCAAGGCCGTGCTTCCAGTACCCACATCGCCTCGTCCGCCAGATGTACGCCCATGTCGACGAAGATGCCGGGGCTGTCATAGCCGGCCGGCGGTGGCACGTTGTCTTCGAGGACGGTGACCATCTTGAAGGGTCGGCCGATGCGGCCGGCGTCGATGCTCTCCTTGACGAACTGCCAGGCCGCGTCGAAGCGGCGCATGAACGCCAGCATGACTGCCCGCCGGCGCCTCGCGTCCGCTTCGAGATAGTCGACCAGTTCGCGGCCACTCTTCAGAGAGTGAGTGAGCGGCTTCTCCAGCAGCACACGCATGCCGGCCTCGATCAAGGCGCGGGCGTCGGTGTCGTGGCTGTCGGTTCCGGAAGCGATGATGGCGGCGTCGGCAACACCGGCGGCGGCGACCTCCCCGGCGGCGGCAAAGGTCCGGATCGACCCGTCCTGGCCCGCCCGCAGATCCTCCAGGACCCGCGACCGGGTTTCGGCGTTGCAGTCGGCGATTGCCACCAGCTCGCAGTCGCCCCGCTCGCGCGCCAGCTCCTGCACGTGGCGGGCATGGAACGCCCCCATCCGTCCCAGGCCGATGACGGCCAGGCGGGTCGGCGAGCTCATCTCAGCTGGCGTCCAGGTACTTTCCGTAGAGGGGCCGCAGGCGGTCCCTTACCTCGTCGGTGATGACCTCGGGCGCAGTGATGATGGCGTACTGCGCGGCCTGCAGGCATTCGCAGTGGGAGGTCGCCGGCATGGCGGCGGCTACCTCCTGGACGATCGCGTTGGCCTTGACGGCGTTGGCGTGGACGATCTCCAGCACCGCTTCGATCGACACGTCCTCCTCCTCTTCGTGCCAACAGTCGTAGTCGGTGCCCATCGCCAGCATGGCGTAACACATCTCCGCCTCGCGGGCGAGCTTGGCTTCGGGCAGCGCGGTCATGCCGATGACGACGGCAGCGGTCGCGCTGCGGTAGAAGTGGCTCTCGGCCCGCGTCGAGAACTGCGGTCCCTCCATGCAGATGTAGGTGCCGCCGTTGTGCACGACGGCGCCGGCCTGTTCGCTGGCCTCCAGCACGATGTGGCGCAACTCGGCGCAGAACGGGTCGGCGAAGGCAACGTGACCGACGATGCCGTTGCCGAAGAAGGTGGAGGGACGGGTCCCACGCGTGCGGTCGAAGATCTGGTCCGGCACGACCATGTCGCCCGGCTTGATCTGGTCCCGCATGATGCCGACGGCGCTCACCGCCAGGATGTGGGTGACCCCCACCGTCTTCAGGGCGTAGATGTTGGCCCGCGCATTCACCTCGGAGGGCAACAGCCGGTGACCCTTGCCGTGGCGCGGGAGAAAGAATACCGGGCTTCCGGCGATCCGGGTCTCGACCAGGGCATCGGATGGATCCCCGAAAGGGGTCTCGACCGCCTGTTCGGCCACCACCTCCACGCCCTCCATCTGGTAGACGCCCGAGCCTCCGATCACCCCTAGTACCACTTCTTTCGCCGTGCTCATGCTGTCCTCTCCAAACGGGTTGCCGCACCGGATGCGCGGGGCCGCATAAGATAGCTTTGGCCCCGGCCCACTCCAACCTCAGCCACCGTTGCAACGTCGTTTCTTGGCGCCGGTCCCATCCATTCTCTAAGATTTGGAATCGCCCCTTCCCTCCCGGATTTCGGTTTGAGCGAGACGGCTGCAGTCACCCTCGTCAAGGTTTCGGTCCGCGAGCTGGTCGCTTTCGTCCTGCGCTCCGGCAGCCTGGCCGGCAACCGCTTCGTCAGCAACACCCGCGCGCTCGAGGGCACCTACGGCCACCAGCGCCTGCAGGGCATGCGGCCGCCTGCATACCAGACCGAAGTCCCGATCGAGTTCACCGTGACAGACGGCGACGTGGCCCTCGAGATCAGCGGGCGTGTCGACGGGCTCTTCGAGGACGCCGAGGAGAACGCCCTGCTGGTGGAGGAGATCAAGACCCTGCGCCAGCCGCGGCCGCAGGACGCCCCCGACAACGCGGTCCATTGGGGCCAGGCCAAGGTCTACGGCGCCGTCCTGGCCCAACAGCGGGACCTGGACGAGGTCAACATCCAGGTCACCTACCTCGCCCTCGACTCCTGGGAGCTGCAGGAGGACTGCCGGCTGTTCAGCCGCGCCGAGCTCGATGCCTTCTTCGACCGCATGGTCGGCGAGTACCTGCGCTGGGCCCGGCTCTACCAGACCTGGATCCAGAAGCGTGACCGCTCGATCGCCGCGCTCGATTTTCCCCATCCCGAGTTTCGCCCCGGGCAGAAGCAACTGGCCCTTTCCGCGTTCCAGACCATCCTGGGGCACGGCCGCCTGTTCGCCCAGGCGCCGACCGGTATCGGCAAGACCGCCTCCACCCTCTTCGCCGCGGTGAAGGCGCTCGAAGGAGGGACGGTGCAGGATGGCGGCCGCGGAGCGGAAAAGGCGTTCTACCTCACGGCCAAGACCAGCGGCCGGCTCGTTGCCGAGGAGACGATGGAGCTCATGCGGGAACAGGGGCTGCGCTGCAAGAGCCTCACCCTCACCGCCCGCGACAAGATCTGTTTCGTACCCGAGGGCGAGGCCAGCTGCAACCCGGACCAGTGTCCCTACGCCATTGGCTATTACGACCGGCTCAACGACGCCCTAGTCGACATCTTCGAGCGGGATAACTACACCCGGCCGGTGATCGAGGAGGTAGCCCGCAAGCACCAGGTCTGCCCCTTCGAGTTCTCCCTCGACCTGTCGCTGTGGGCCGACATCATCATCTGCGACTACAACTACCTGTTCGACCCCCGCGCCTACCTCCGGCGTTTCTTCCAGGATGCGCCGGGGAACTACACCCTCCTCGTCGACGAAGCGCACAACCTAGTCGATCGCGCCCGCGAGATGTTCTCCGCCGAGCTCAACAAGCGCGACGTGCTCGCGCTCAAACGCCTGCTGGACAAAGCCCAGCCACCGTTGGGCCGCAAGCTTGAGAAGCTCAACGAGCTCATGCTCGAGATGGGCAAGGAGATCTCCCGCAAGGCAGCCGACGATGCACAACCGGGCGTAGGCCCCGAAGGTGGCGAGGCCTACGGCAGCCGCAACCTGCCTACCGACCTGCTGGCCCTGGTCCAGGACTTCGTCGCCGCGGGCGAACCCGTCCTCGGCCGCAACCACTCGGCCGCCTGGTATGGGCCGCTGCTGGACTTCTACTACCAGGCCTTCGGCTTCGCCCGCGTCGCCGAGCTCTACGATGAGAGCTACGTCACCTACGTAGAGCAGCGTGGGCGCAACGTCCGCGTCCGCCTGTTCTGCATCAATCCGGCCAACAACCTGGGTGCTGCCCTCAAGCGCGGCACCTCTGCCCTGTTTTTCTCTGCCACGATGACGCCCCTTGCCTACTTTCGCGACCTGCTCGGGGGTGGGGAGGAAGACCGGCTTTTGAACCTGGCCTCGCCCTTCCCGCCCGATCATCTGCATTTGTCGGTAGGCGACCACATCGCCACGACCTACAGGCAGCGCGCCAATACCTACGACGAAGTGGCCGGCGCCATCGCCGCGGTCACTGACCAGAGACCGGGCAACTACCTGACCTTCTTCCCCTCCTACCGCTACATGGAGGCGATTGCCGCTCGTTACGCGCCGGCGCACCCAAACCTGTCCATCTACGTGCAGCGACCCGGCATGAGGGAGGAAGAGCGGGAGGCCTTCCTCGCCATCTTCAGCGCCGCCAACGAGGGCACCACCGTCGGCTTCGCCGTGATGGGCGGCATCTTCGGGGAGGGCATCGACCTGAGCGGCGACCGGCTCGTGGGCGCCATCGTCGTCGGGGTCGGCCTGCCGCAGATCTGCCTCGAGCGCAACCTCATCAAGGCCTACTTCGACGAGCGGGAATTGCCCGGCTTCGCCTACGCCTACACTTTTCCCGGTATGAACCGGGTGCTGCAGGCGGCCGGCCGCGTCATCCGCTCCGAGTCGGACCGGGGGGTCGTCCTGCTGATCGACCAGCGCTTCGGCCACGCCCAGTACCGCCGGCTCTTTCCCAGCCACTGGCAGCAACCCCGGGCCCGCCGCAGCGTCGCCGAGATCGGCGAGGCGGTGCGCTCCTTCTGGGCCCGGCAGGAAGGGGATTAAGGTGACCGACCACGCACCCGAACCGACCACGAGTACTGCTCTGTATACCCCTCGCGCAATGGGGACGGGTTCGCAGCCTACCGAGGAGGCAAGATGACTGACGCAGAAATTGCTGAGCGGTATGAGAGGGACGGCTTCCTGGTGTTCCCCCAGGTAATCGACGCAGACCTTTTGCGCGAGATGCAGGGCCACGTCGAGTGGAAGCTAGAGAAACATCCCGACGTCTCACCCGAGCGGATCTTCCACCAGCTCATCGTCGATGATCCGTTCTGGATCCGCCTCTGCACCGATGCCCGTCTCATCGACCTGATCGAGCCCATCCTCGGCCCGAATATCGCCCTGTTCGCCGCCCACTACCTCTGCAAGCCAGCGCATACCGGCGAGCCCGTCCTCTGGCATCAGGACGCCAACTACTGGCCGCTCGAACCGATGCAGGTCACCACCATCTGGCTCGCCGGCGACGACTCGACGATTGCAAACGGCTGCATGCGCGTGATTCCAGGGTCGCACCGCTCCCGCACCGTCGCCGCCCACAGCAAGAGTACCGACCGGCCCAATGTGTTGAGCTCGGAGGTCAACGAAATGGTCGACGAGAACACGGCCGTCGACGTCGAGGTACCCGCCGGCGGCGCCTCGATCCACGACCCCTTCCTCCTCCACGGCTCCGAGCCCAACCGCTCCGACCAGCGCCGCATTGGCCTGACGTTGCGTTACGTACCGACCACGACGCGGATCAAAACCGACGGTTGGCCCGCCTACATCTGTCGGGGGACACCGGTGGAGGGCGTCAACAACTACCCGGCGCTGCCCACCTACCAGGCGGGAGAGCACTATCCCTTCTGCGGCTGCGACAAGCCGCCCTGGGCCTGATCTGTCACCGCCGGTCAGGGCGCGAAGAACTGGCCACACTCCCGCCGCAGCCAGTCGATACTCTCGCGCACCCAGAGGTGGGCATCCTGATCAGGCGGCGGCGCCACCTCCAGCATAACGGGCAGTGCGGCCGGGTCCACCGCTGACGCCTGCAAAAGCTCGAGGATCTTCCGCAGCGGCACGTGACCCTGGCCCAGCGGCGCCCAGAACACCCGCGGCTCTCCCATCACCGTTATCGGCTGCACCCGCAGGTCCTTGAGATGGGCGTTCACCGCGTACGTCGCCGCGGCCCGGGCGCCATCCAGTGGGTCTTCGATCACGCCGAGCGTGTTGCCCGTGTCCATGTTGATCCGGACCCACTCCGAGTCCACTCCCTCAACCACCCGCACCAGCTCGCTGAGTCGGTAGTCCATGTGATTCTCGAGCGCCAGCACCACTCCGTTCTCGGCACACGCAGGCACGAGTGAAGCAAAATTCTGCACTGCCCGCTCAAGCTGCTCGCTCACTGCCGGTGAAGAGGTGAAGTGGTTGATCTCCGCCGCCCGTCGGTGCGTCGCCGCCGCCAACCGCCCTCCGGCGGCCGCCACCCATGAGATCTTCGCCGCCGCGGCGGCGAATTCACCAGTCTCCCATTCCTCGGCAGTCGCGGCGAAGTCCAGGCTGACGTTGCCAACATAAACCAGCCCCGCAGCGTTCATCCGCCCGCGGAACAGGCCGGCCGTCTCCCGGTCACCCTCCCAGTCGCTGGTCACATACAACCCCCCTAGCCCCAGCTCCACACACCGCCCTATCAGCCACTCATGCACCGACTCACCTTCGCCGGGCGGCTCGATCGACCGCATATACCCCCGCCGATACCCCTCGACCCCACTACCCGGCAGATCCTGCCGCAGATTCGGATAGATCATCCACCGGTAACAGGCCTGCGAGAGTCCCAGTATCACGGTTCAACCTCTTGGTCAGTAGACTATTGCGGCCTAGAGAGACATGGGCCGATGTAAGGCAGCGATGGCTGGCGGAATGGTCCGGCTCCCGGGGCGAGCGGCCGTCAATAAATCGATGACAACTCCAACTCAAGAATCAAGGTCGCCATCTGCCCCTTGGCCACGGCCGCACCGTCACCGACTACCAGGTCACTGAACTCCAGCCTGCTCTTCGTCGTCGTGTCGCTCAGTGGGGCCAGAGCCGGCGCTACCCGTCATCGTCGGGCACCAGCTCGGTACGGTCGGGCAAGTTGGGTACGATGCAGAGGAACTCGAAGGCCTCCTCGCCGATCGACTCGTACCAGTGCGGCACCCTGGCCGGGATGAAGACCACGTCGTGGGCCTGCACCTCGAACACCTCGGCGCCGCTGCCGACGCGGGCGCGGCCGGCGAGCACGTACTGCTCGTGCTCGACCTCGTTGGTGTGCCGCGGCATGGCGCCGCGCGGCGCCATGGTGAACTTGCGCATGGCGAAGTGGGGGCCCTGGTCGTCGCCGATCAGCACCTGCCTGGTGGTGCCGGTGCCGGCGTCGACGTGCTCTGACGGGCTGTCCTGCGCTCTCTTCACGAACACGAACACTCCTCCTTGTGTGATCCGTCAGTTCCAGCTGGCGACAAGCTCGTCCAGCCTGAATTCCGGCGGCAGTTCGTTGAGCCGGTAGCGGGTCGGCCCCTTGATCTGGAAGCCAGGAACCCAGTGCTCTTGGTCGCGTAGCAGCGCCGCGTCCAGCGCCGCGAAGCGCTGCCAGAGCGCAGCTCTCTCTTCCCCCGAGAAGCGGCAACCGAACTCTTCCCGGCCACCCTGGGTCATCTCCTGGGCGATCCGGCAGAGGTGGATGGCGCAGACGAAGCGGGCCTCCTCCCCTGGATGCAGGCGGGCCAGCTCGGCGCGAAAGCGGAGCTCATCGCCGGCAAGCACGGCGCGGAAGACCCCCTCCACCTGGTCGCACTCCTGGTCGTAGAGATCGGCGCACTGCCGCAGCACCGCCTGCGCCCGTTCCGACAGCAGCTCGGCGTTGTCCCAGTGGCGCGTCCACCCCTCGTAGAAGAAGCGGGGACCGGCGAAGGTGCGGTAACCAACGTGGTAGGTCCGCCTGAGCTTCGTGCCGTAGTAGCTGCCCCAGTGTAAGGTCTCGAGAAAGTTGACGACCGCGTCTCCGGCCTTGAGGTCGGCGCAGACCGAGCCGGGCAGCGGCTCGTGGCGTTTGGTCCCCTGCGGCAGTTGGCCATTGCCGTAGTGGTGGTCGACCGCGCTCAGCTGCCGGTTCTCCTCCTCCGTGTTGAAACGGTCGTGGCTGCCCGGCACCACCCAGTATACGTCGTCGTCGTAGAGGGCGACGTTCCAGTGCAGGTAACATGGACCGTGCGCCCGGTTCGCCTGGATCAGTCCCTCCAGCGGGCCCTTGGCCACCAGCGGCGAGATATCACGGTGCCACCACCATGGCCCGTGGTCAACAACCGGGTTGTTCATCATGAAGATCGCCGCTGGCGCTACCATCGACGTGCCCATCAGCTTCCGGTTGGCCTGCAGGATCTCGTCGCGAAAGCAGAATTCGATCAGGTTGACCGACTCGGAATCCACGTACTGCTGCAAGCCGTGGATCATCGGCTGGAAGGCATCGGGCGGAATGCCGTCGGGCCACCGCATCTGCAGGGCTCTCTCGGCGCTCGCCCGCAGCGGCTCGAGCTGCTCCGGCGACACCACGTCCCGCAAGATCAGGTAGCCCTCGCGGTTGAAGCGTTCCAGGTCGACCGGGATCATGCGTTGATCTGCGCCGGACAGTCCGGTTGCAGTTGATGTACCACGAACAGGGCGAGTCCGAAGATGGCCACCGCGATTGCCTGGTGCAGCGAAGCCAGATGCGGCGGCACATTCCACACGACTAACAGAACCCCCGCCACCACCTGCAGCAGGATGAGGTGCACAACGCCGGCGATGCTCTTGCGCACCCGCGGCGGCAGCCTCCCGGCCCCGCTCTCCCGGCGGGCGCCTAGGAACAGGGCCAGGGCGACTCCGGCCGTCGCGAAACCGAACCAGCGGTGCTGGAAGTGCACGGTTAGCGGATTCTCCAGGAGATTTGCGATCAGGCCATCCTGCCGCAGCAGGCCCTCCGGCAACCACTGGCCCAGCATCTTCGGAAAGGTGTCGGAAAGGTGTCCGGCCTTGAGCCCGGCGAGCAGGGCGCCGAAGGCTATCTGAAGCACGACGGCGGCCAGGGTCGCCCAGGCGAGGCGACGCAGGCCGGGCAAGGACACACCGTTACCCGGGCTGCCCCGGGCGGCGACGTAGTCGAAAGTCAGCCACAGGCAGGCGGCCAGCAACGCCAGAGCGGCCAGCAGGTGCAGCACCAACCGGTGGTGGCTCACCTGGGGCTGGTCGGTCAGGCCGCTTTTCACCATGAGCCAGCCGATCAACCCTTGCACCGCGAACAGCAGGCCGATACCCAGCAGCAGCGGTATGCGCTGGCGCGGCAGGCGCCCCTGGATCAGGAAGACGACCAGCGGCACGACGAAAGCCAGACCCGCGATCCGGCCCAGCAGCCGGTGGTTGTACTCCCGGTAGTAGATGTCCTTGAATTCGGACAGCGACATGCCGGCGTTGACTTTCTGGTACTCCGGCGTCGACCGGTACTTGGCGAACTCAGCGTCCCAGCCGGCCGCATTCAGCGGCGGCACGACCCCGGAGACCACGTTCCACTCGACGATGGACAGTCCGGATCGGGTGATCCGCACCCAGCCGCCGTAGATTATGGTGGTGACGATCAGGAGGACGACGGCGATCAGCCAGCCGGAGATGATGCGGTCCCGTGGCATGCGGTCCGTGAATGGTGTGGGTCTGCCACTGCGAGGTCCCTGCACAGGGACGGCAGAATATACTCAAAGACTCTCCCGAAAGCACCTTGGTCGAAGCCGGCGCCGGCGCCATATTTAGGCCGTCCACCACGCCCCTCTCCACAGCAATGAGTCCGCTTATCCTTCCGTCCGCAGTAGAGGCTATCGGCGACACCCCTCTGGTGGACTGCGCCCGTCTCGCCCGCTACCTCGACGGCCGCATTCTCGCCAAGCTCGAGAACCTCAACCCCGGCTACTCCAAGAAGGACCGGGTCGCGCGGCAGATCATCGCCGACGCCGAGGCCGACGGCTCCCTGCGTCCAGGCCAGACCGTTATCGAGCTTACCAGCGGCAACACCGGCACCGGCCTGGCCATCGTCTGCGGAGTCAAAGGCTACCCGTTCGTCGCCGTCATGTCCCGGGGCAATTCGGTCGAGCGCGCCCGCATGATGCGGGCTCTGGGGGCCGAGGTGGTACTGGTGGACCAGGCCGACGGCTCGGTGCCTGGCCAGGTGTCCGGTGCCGACATCGAGAAGGTCGAGCGCGAGACCGAGCAGCTAGTGGACGAACGCGGCGCTTTTCGTGCCGACCAGTTCCGCCTGTGCGCCAGCAGCCGCGCCCACTACCTGCACACCGGCCCGGAGATCCTGCGGCAGAGCGAGGGCCAGATCGACGCCTTTGTCGACTTCGTCGGGTCTGGCGGCAGTTTTGCCGGTTGCAGCACCGCCTTCAAGGAGCACGATGCGGGCATCCGCTGCTTCATCGCCGAGCCGGAGCAGGCCGCCGTCCTCTCGGGCACAGAGCCGATCGATCCCAACCACCGCATCCAGGGCGGCGGCTACAGCATGCCTGACCTGCCGCTGCTCGACTCGGTCGCCGTCGACGGCTACGTGAAGATCACCGACGCTGAGGCGATCACCGCGGCCCGGCGGCTAGCGGCGGAGGAGGGTGTGTTCGGCGGGTTCTCGGCCGGCGCCAACGCCGCAGCCGCACTGCGGCTGCTCACCGGCGAGCTCGCCGGAGCGACGGTCGTGATCCTGATTTGTGATTCGGGGTTGAAGTACCTCAGCACCGACCTGTGGCCGGCACGGTGAGCGGGTGCTCCGGGTAGCTATTCGCCTTCCACTGCTTCGAACAGGTGCGGGCAGTCGCCGCGCTGCGCCGCGAACAGCGTCTCTGCCTTCGCGATCTGATCCTTCGAAATCCGCTTGATGACGGTCAGGTTGTCGGCACGGAAATATAGGCCGCGAAGATTGGCCCTTCACAGGTCGGCGCCCTGCAGTTGGGCCCGCACCCCTTCCGAGCCCTCGCTGTCGGGCCAGCGTCGGTGCCCTCCGAGGAGTCCTTGAAACCCTCGATCTCCATCGCCGCCGCCTGTTGCGGAACCGGCAACCCCCTCTATTTTCCTGTCGAGCAACCAACCGGGGTCGGCTGCGCCCCGCTAGCGGACCCGACAACAGGAGGAAAACCCGATGGCCAGAGCCGCCCTGATCTTCGGCATCCTGCTCATTCTGCTCGGCTTGGTCGGCTACACCGCCACCGGTCGGACGAGCCCGACCGCATTGATACCTGCTGGCTTCGGCCTGTTGATTCTCGTCTGCGGCCTAGTAGGCCGGCGCGAAAGCCTGCGCCCCCATGCGATGCACGCCGCCGCGCTGCTGGCCCTCATCGGCCTGACAGGTACGATTCGCGCCCCTTTTCAGCTGCTAGGCGGCGGCGCGGCGGATGGTGCCGCCAGCGCCGCCGTCCTCTCCCAAACCGCAATGGCCGTGCTCTGCTTGGCCTACGTCGCCCTTTCGGTACGCTCCTTCATCGCCGCCCGGAAAGCGCGGACCGCCAGCGCCGTGTGAGCGCCCGGCATTCCCTCTAGCGCTCACCGCAGACAGCGGTCGACTCCTCGTGAACCCCGACGAAATCCTCGGGCAGCTGGATTTCGAGAAATTGCTCGAGACCTACGATGGCGCCGCCAACAAGCTGCTGGCGGTGGCACGCCAGGACGGCCATTTCGACGACGCCGGCGCGGGCGACCTGGTGTGGCCGGCCAGTGCCGGCATAGATCTCGCAGGCCGGCAGCGCAGAGTTGAGCTGATCACCAGGATCTACGACGGCATACCCCCGCGCCGCGCCGCCCGCCTGACCGAAGCTCACGACCGCTACCGCGCCACGCTCGACCCCTACCGCGACGCCTCCCTGGCCTTTCTGCAGGTCTGCCGCCAGTTCGTCACCAGCGGCGCGGGCAGCGAGCGTGACCTGCTCGAACTCTACCAGAGCCGCTTCCTGCTCGCACTGGGGCGCGAGAACCCCTTCCTCCTTGACGCCGGGGAGGCCGCCCTGGTGGAGCTGAAGGTGGCCCGTGCCCCGCTCTCCCACGCCCAGTCGGTAGCCGAGAAGCTGGTCGCCGACCCGTGCCTGGACGACCCACGCTGGCAGGTCGAGTACGAGGACGCCGGCCGCGCCCCGCTGCGCGACCATCTGGATCGGATCGCCGAGCGGGTGGTCGATCACATGGCGGCCGGCGAGCACCTGGCGATCCGCTACAACACCTTCAGCAACTTCGTCTGGTTCGGCATCTCCATCTGGAAGACGGTGACCGAACTCGACCTGCTGCTGGCGCTGATCGAGGGTCGAGTGCGGCGCAGCTGGCACGAAAAGCTGGCCAAGTTCGTGCTGCTGGCGCAGGCCATGCTGCTCAAATTCCTGGACGCCCATTCCGAGGACCCGGCCCAGATCCGCCCCAAGGACTACTGGTACGGCCAGGAGTACAGTTACCTCACCCGGGACATGATCGACCTGACTACCGTACTGGTGGAGCGCGCCAACGCCCTGGCCCGGCGCGCCCGGGGCCAGCGGCCGGCGGCGCTGACCCTACCACCCCTGCTGGTGGGTCACCGCGATTCGCGGCCCGCAGCTGGGCTCGACGGCCTTTCTGGACCCTTCCTCGAGTACGGCCACGTCGGCGAGCAGGGCACTCACTCCGCCCTGAGCCGCCGCCTGCGCCTGCTGC
>CAYWBJ010000292.1:0-33665 GCA_964456165.1 uncultured Gemmatimonadaceae bacterium
CCCACAGGGCGGGGGATTCACAGAGCTCGCCATAGGAGAAGTCGACGATGTGAACGCTGCTGCCGACGTCGATGAAGCGGGCGATGGTGCCGCCGGCGCGCGAGCAGAAGTCGGCGGCGGGGGCGCTGAAGACGAGAACGCGTTCGTGATCCAGAATGCTCATATCGTGTCTCTCCGGTTTCGTTCGCTTTCCGCGGTCATCGGACCTCGTCGGGATGCCACGTGGTCGCAGCGATCTGTTGCTCCCGCCGCTTGGTTGTTGTGAAGTAGAACACGGTCAGGACCGCTCCATCGCCACGCGCCACCGAGTGGGGGCAACCCATGTCCCAGGTACACGCGTCGGGGCCACCTCTCGAGGTCGTACCGACCCGAACAGCAGGGCTGCGTCGTCGATGTCTCACCCGACGTCCCCGAACTGCGCGATGCTGTCCGGCAACCTTCCCTCGGGCAGGTAGAACTCCTTCTCCATCTCCACCGGCACGGCGCGCCGGCTGCGCATCGACTCCAGGGCCTTCTCGAAGATCACGGTCGGCACGTTGGCCTCCCAGGCATCCATCCTGTTCCGGCCGCCCGCGAGAACCAGCTCCGCGAACATCGCCAGCTGGCCGTGGAAACCGGTGCGGTAGACGTTCTCCGCGATACCCGGCTCATCGGTGCCGTCGAACACCAGGTTGGTGAACCGGAACGACGAGGCGCTCATCTCCTCGGCGCCCACCTCCCAGTAGTGCTTGGAGAGAATGCCGCCCATGCCCATGTGACCGGTGATCGAGTCGGCCATCCCGCCATTCTCGAACTGGATGAGGATCGAGCTCGTGTTGCCGGCGGCGCGGTCCAGTCCCATCGCCATCACCTCGACCGGTTGAGACCGCATCACGTGCCAAATCCAGTGCAGGTTGTAGCCGGCGACGTCGAGGATGCCGTTGCGCGCGTACGGATCGCTACTGTGGGGCGCACCGGTACGCGGGTCGATCTGGCCGATGCGGCAGGTGAAAAGGATCGTCCGCGGCCGGCGGATGACCTCGCGCAGGCGCTTCGTGATCGGCGAGTGCTTGAACCACCAGCCGCTCATCACCTGCAGCCCGGTCTCGTGGCTGGCCTGCTGCACCCGCTTCGCCTCGGCAATTGTCATCGACGGAGGCTTCTCCACGAAGACGTGTTTCCCGGCTGACAGTGCCTGCAGCGTCAGGTCGGTGTGTGTGTGGTGGGTGGTGCCGACCAGGATCGCCTCGATCGACTCGTCCGCCAGCGCGCGGTCGAAATCACTGGTCCAGTAGTCGGCCCCGCCCTCCTCACCCAGCTTGCGCGCCGCCGCCTCGTCCAAGTCGACGGTGGCCACGAGTCGCATCGCCGCCGTGTTGGTGACGTTCTCGATGTGATCGCGGCCTATGCCACCACACCCGACAAGCGCCACGCTCAGCTGTCTTTGCACGATCTCCTCCACTGCACGAGGCATCGTCGTCGCGCGATCGCGATACTGTATAGTGCGCCGTCAAGAGCGGCCGGCGACCTGCCGCTGGTCAGCTCGTCGACTCCGCCTGCCATGGCGCCTGTTCCCCGGCCTCGTGAAGCGTCAGTCAGCCGCCTCATACCTGGGCTGCCTGGGATCTCGAACCCGCTCCAACCGATAGTGGCATTCCCCCAGCGGCAGGTCGATCCGCGCCCCGCCCCGCTGGTGTGACTCCACGAAGGCAAAGATCAGCTCCTGGTTGGCCCGTGCCTGTTTCGCGCCTCCGCGAGGCGACCCGCCGGTGTCGAGCGCATGGACCAGGTCTTCGATCAGGCAGAGGGTCGATGCCCGAGGCTCGAACTCGGGAAAGGGCTGCTGCCCCAGGATGTGGCGGCCGCGGTGGTCGAGGGCGGCAGGTCCGCGCATCTGAAACTCCTGGTCGTTGCCCAGAGCGGTGAGCACACCGTGCTCGCAGACCGCCTCGACCTCAAGGCCGCGCCCCGAGTTCAGGGCATACCCGGTGACGTCGTTCTCGAACTGCAGAATGCCGTGGCCGACCGGGTCCTCGCGCAGGATCTCGCCCTCGAGCGCCCGGTCCCCATCCGGCAGATGGCCCTGCACCCAGGCAACCGGAACGTCCGAGTTTAGCCGCTGCAAAAGGTCGAAGCTGTGGCTGGCGCCGTTGAACAGCGAACTGGTCAGATGGATGATGAGCGACGTCAGCTTGCCGATTTCCCCCGAGTCGATCACCTCCTTCATCTTGTCGTAGCCCGGGTAATAGCGCCGATTGGTGCCCATATTGAGCACCGCCCCGTGGCGCTCGCAGGCTTCGACCATGCGGTCGGCCTCTTCCATCGAGGCGGAGAACGCCTTCTCGGCGTAGATGGCGCGCGCACCTGATTCGACCGCGGCGATGACGATCTCCGCCCGCTGTTCCGGCTGCGTCGCAACACTGACGATGTCGGGCCGCTCCCGCTCGAGCAGCTCATGGTAGTCGACGTACCGCCTGTGCTCGGGCACGCTGTAACGTTCGCCCACCTTCGCCATCACGTCCTCCCGCAGATCGCTGCAGGCGACCAGGTCGGTGCGCGCACAGGCCTCGTAGCCGGCGGCGTGGGAGTAGGGGCGTCTTTCGGGCGGCACTTCGTTGTCGATGAAAGCGCCCATGCGGCTGCAGCCGATGAGGGCAGCGCGATAGTTGGCCATGTCTATTCCTCGTCCCTGGATGTGGCGTTCCCTATATAATGGGCCCCGGGTCCCCATCCCACCACTCGGTTGCAGCCCCGTCGCCGCTTGCTCCCGCCGCCGCGAAGGCTTTTCATCGATTGGCCACCCCCTTTCGGAAGCGAGCCATGGCAGAGCAGATTCGCATCGCCCAGATCGGCATCGCCCACACCCACGCCACCAAGGCCGTCGTTCCGGAGGCCCGCGAACTGCTCGAGCGCCTGGACGTCACCCTCGTCGGAATTCACGAGCCGGATGCGGAGATGCTGGCCGAGCGCGGCGGCCGGGAAGTGTGGCGCGACGTGACCTGGCTCGAAGAGCCGGAAACGATCCTGGACGACGAGTCGATCTCGGCCATCTTCATCGAGACCTGGCCGTGGGACTGCATCGAATGGGGCCGGCGCGCCATCGAAGCCGGCAAGCACATCCACCTGGACAAGCCGCCGGGCGCCTCGGTCGAGCCCCTCAAGGAACTCTACGATGCCGCCGGCAAGAACGGGCTTTTCGTCCAGATGGGTTATCAGTGGCGCTTCAACCCCGGCCTTGAGCTCATGCAGAAGTGGGTTGCCGACGGCCTGCTTGGCCACGTCAATTTCGCCCGCTTCCGCGCCGGCAGCACGCCCGAGTACTACCACCGCAACCACGTCTACCGCTATCAGGGCGGAATCATGATCGAGGAGAACTGCCACCTGTTCGACCAGGTGGCCTGGATGTTCGGCCGGGCGGCATCGATCACACCGTTCATGCGCCAGGTTGCCCACGGCTTCGAAAACATGCCCGACGGCACCGATCTGGGGATGGTGGTTTTCGACTATCCCGATCAGGGGGCCCTGGCGGTGATCGAAGGGACGTCGCTGGAAACCGACCCGGGACCGCATCGACGCGTCGAGATCCATGGAACCAACGGCAGCATCATTTTGGAGCCCATCGAGCCGCCGCACATCGAGCTCTGCTTGCGTGAGCCGAAGCCGCCCTACCGCGCCGGCTGGCAATCCGTCGAGGTCGAGGACCGGCCCCGGTACCTCGGCGATCTGGAGGAGTTCATCGGCGTCGTCCGCGGTGAGTGCGCACCGCGATTTTCAGTTGCGCACGACATGATCGTCCAAGAGATGCTGATAGAAGCTTGCGGAGGCATGCGATGACCGGCACCGGTCCCATCGATCTGCGCAGCGACACTGTCACGCGGCCCACCGAGCAGATGCGCCAGGCCATGCAGGCCGCCGAGGTGGGTGACGACAACTTCGGCGAGGATCCGACGGTGACGCAGCTCGAGACCATCGCAGCCGCGCGCCTCGGCAAGGAGGCCGCCCTCTTCGTCCCCTCCGGAACCATGGCCAACAGCACCGCCCTCATCGCCCACCTAGAAGGCGCGCCCGACGGCAGCCTGGTCGTGCACGAATCGCGGGCCCATATGTTCTCGGCCGGCCGCGACCGCTTCGCCCGGGCGATGTTCGACGTCGAATGCGCGACTGTCGATACCGAGTGGGGCGTGATCTCGCCCGCCGATCTGGGCGCCGCCATCGACTCCCACCCGCAGGCCCGACCCCACCTGCTCTGCATCGAGAACACCCACAACTATCGGTGCGGCGGGGCCTGGACGGCGGCCCAGGTCGCCGACCTCAGCGCCGCGGCCCGTGCCGCCGGCATGCGCGTCCACTGTGATGGAGCCCGGATCTTCAACGCCGCCGTCGCCCAGTCCGTCCCCGCCGCCGACCTGGTTCGATCAGTGGACTCGGTGATGTTCTGCATCTCCAAGGGACTCAGCGCGCCGGTCGGCTCCCTGCTCTGTGGAAATGGCGCCCTGATCGACAGCGCCCGCCAGGTGCGCAAGATCCACGGTGGCTCCATGCGCCAGGCCGGCGTCATCGCCGCCGCCGGCATCGTCGCGCTGGACGGGATGGTCGAGCGACTCGCCGACGACCACGCCAACGCCGCCACACTGCGCAACGCCCTGGCCGGAATCGAGGGCATCGAGCTGCCGACGCCACCGATCCCCACCAACTTCGTCGTGATCGACGCCGCCGGCCGCGGCTGGAGTTCCGAGGAGTTGCTCAAGCGTCTCGCGGACGAAGGGGTTCTGGCGATCGCGCGGCCGCCATCCCGCGCCCGGCTCGTATTCAACCGCCACGTCGGTTCGGAGCGCGTCGACCGGGTCGCCGCCGCTGTCCACCGCATCGCCGCCTGAGGCCAGACTATGCGAAGAGACCGCACCATATACTTCAACGACGCTCGGCACTACTACCTGTTCGTGCACGAGCCGCCCATCAGCCTGGAGAACGCGTGGCGCCCCATCGACGACGTAGCCGGCACCGCGGTCGACACCTTCGTCTACGGCGTGGCACGCGTCGACGGCCTCTATTATCCCTCCCGGGTCGGCACCCAGTTCAGGCACGGCGAGCACGGCCCCGACTCCCCCGGATTCCAGCAGAGCGCCTACTGGCGCACCTGGCACAACATGAAGAGCCTGGAGAAGCGCGGACTCGATCCTTTGCGCCTCCTCGTCGATCGCGCCCACGAGCGCGGCATAGAGTTCTTCGCAAGTCTACGCCTGTCGGCATACGCCGGCATGGACCCGGCACTGGACACCAGGGAAGGCGGCAGAGGCTGGCTGCGCCCGGAGATAGGCGATTTTCAGTTCAGCGTGCTGCAGGAACTGGCCGTCGACTACCCGACCGATGGCATTGAACTGGACTTCGCCGCGCCACCGATGGGGGCACCTCCCTTCTTCCGGGACGAGCAGGACGCTGCCGATGGCACGCCCAGTATGACCGCGTGGGTGCAGCAGGTGGCCGGCATGGCGCATGATGCTGACGGCCAGGTCGGCGCTCGTGTCTACCCGACCCTGGAGCTCAATCGCCGGCACGGTCTCGACGTCCTCGCCTGGCTCGACGCCGGCTCGGTCGACTGGGTCGTGCCGATGATCTACGCCCACAATCTGACCGATCCCAACCTGGACCTCGGCTGGCTGGTGGAGCCGGCCCATCGCGCCGGCGCTTCGGTCTACGCCAAAATCCAGCCGTATTATCACAATGCAGCCGGCGACTTCAGCAGCACCGCGTTCGCTACCCCGGCCATGATGCGGGCAGCGGTGGCCAGCTACTGGGATCAAGGCGTGGACGGCATGTACACCTGGTTCCTGCGCTGGCCCCATGGACCGGATGAGCACCGCATCCTCAACGATATGGCCGGCCCGGAGGTCGTCGCCGATGCCGATAAGCACTACTGCTTCGGCCGGCAGACCGACGCCACCGAGCGCATCGGCTTTGCGACCGAGCTTCCGGCAACGCTGCCGGCGGCCGGCGGCGCAGCCGAATTCCGCTTCCGGGTCGCCGATGACACCCAGGAGAAAGAGGACCGCCGGGTCCTGCTCAAGCTCTACGTGGCGGGGCTCATCGCCGCCGACCGGCTCGACCTCAGCCTGAACAGACACGCCCTCGACCAAGGCAACACCGAGCGCCACCCCCCTTCTCACCGCCCCCCCTATCACGGTCTATGGATCGAAATGGCCCTGGAATCGGTGCGGCCGGTCCGCGGCTGGAACCTGCTCCGCGTCGAGCTGCTCGGCCGCCCGGACGATCTCATCAGCGATCTGATCATCGAGCAGATCGAGCTGGCAGTCGACATCCTCCCCGGGCGGGCACGGGGCGACAGCAGCACTCCCTGAATCCAGACAGTCCCGGCCCGGCGCCCCCATCCGAAGCCGAGACCGCCGCCAGCGTCCCGCTCGCCATCACGATCAACCAGCGCACACTGCGCATTGCCCTTGCCGGGATGGTACTCTTCATGTTCGGTGCCGGCCTGGCCACGGCGGGAGCAATCTGAGTCTCTTTTTTGACGGGGTGCTCTTCTACCTGCCACAGGTGTTGCCAGCGCGGGTTCGAGCTGGCAACACCTGAGAGTTCGGGTCCATCGACGGGGGGTGCCAAACCGGATCCAGCCTGCTTGACTGCCATCTGTGCGGGGCTGATATTGCCGCCTCTCGACGCCCCGAATTACCCGTATATCACAACGGAGACCAAACGAATGAACCTGGTACCACAGGAAGTTTTCGACGGACTGATGGAACTGGACACTGCGACGATTTTCAACGCCGTCATCGAGGCCCGCGGCGCCAGCCAGGGCGGCCGCGAGCTGGAGGGCCAGGGAGGCATGCCGTTCAATTACATGGGTCCGGGCCTCCAGTGCATGCTGCCCCAGTTCGGGATGGCAGTCGGCTACGCGGTCACCCTCGAGCTGCCCACCAGCGAGCCCGAGGTGGAGGCCCGCCACTGGAACGACTACTACGACCACCTCGAGGCGACGCCCGGCCCGATGGTCACAATCATGAAGGACGTCGACACCCGCGCCGGCCGCGGCGCCTCTCTGGGCGACGGCATGGCCGCCACCCACAAGCACCTGGGCGTAACCGGCATCGTCGTCGACGGCTCGATCCGCGACCTGGCCGGCATCGAGCGGGTCGGCCTGCCGGTCTGGGGAACCGGTGTCACCCCAGGCCACGGCATCCTCAGCCTGGTGCGCCAGAACGAGTCGATCATCGTCAACGAGCTGATCATTCATCCGGGCGAGATCATCGCCGCCGACCGCGTCGGCGTCGTCAAGATCCCGCTGGGAGACGACCCGGCCAAGGTCCTCGAGAAGGGCCGCGAGATCCAGGAGCGGGAGACCCGCTACCACGCCATCTTCGCCGATCCGGACCTCACCTGGCAGGGGATCAAGGAGATTCAGAAAGAGATGTTCGGAAAGGAATAGCAGTGATTACGATCCGGCATGGCTGGTCGTTCATCTGGAGCCTTTCCTCTGGCGGATGCTGAGCCCGACCCGCGACTTCGCCCGCAGCGCGGAAACGCCTGTCCGGCAATCGGACGCGAGCCCGTGAGAGTGCCGCGCATCGCCACCGGCGCCATCTGCCACGAGACCAGCACCTTCACCACGGTCGAGACCACCTGGGAAAGCTGGAGCGAGCACCGCTTCGGCTATCTGACGGGTGAGTCCATTCTCGAGAAGTTCGGCGCCACCAACTCCGCGATCGGCGGCTTCATGGCCGGCGCGGAGAAATACGGCTTCGAGCTCGTTCCCACCCTCTTCGCCAACGCCCATCCCAGCGGTCCCACGTCGCGGGCGGTCTTCGCTCGCATCCTCGGCGACCTGCTCGATCAGCTGCGAGCGGCCGGCCCCCTCGATGGCATCCTCCTCAGCCTCCACGGGGCCATGGTGGCCGAAGGCATCGACGATGGCGAGGGCCACATCCTTCAAGCCATCCGCGATCTCGTCGGTCCCGACCTGCCGATCGTCAGCGAGCTCGACATTCACACCAACATGTCGCCGCAGATGGCAGCACTGGCCGACGCCCTGGTCGTCCATCAGACCTTCCCCGAGATCGACCAGGAGGAGTGCGGCCTGAAATGCGCCGAGATCATGAATCGCATCCTGCGCGAGGGGTTGCGGCCCACCCAGGCGCTGCATCAGCTGCCACTGGTGTGGGGCATGAACCAGATCACCGCCCATCCCCCCATGCGCGAGGCCATCGCCAAGCTGCACGCCATCGAAGCCCGGCCGGAGGTAGTCACCGCTTCGATCTGCACCTGCTTCCCCCTCGCCGACATTCCCCACATGGGCGCGTCGGTCGTCGTCACCACCGCCGGCAACATGGAGCAGGCACAGACGCATGCCGACGGGCTCGCCACCTACCTGTGGGAGCAGCGTGCCGCATGGCAGACCGAGTGGAAATCGACCCGGGAGTGCCTCGAGCAGGCCGAGCTGGACAACCGGTTCCCGGTGGTATTCGCCGCCCGCAACGACAACACCGGCGGCGGCGCGCCCGGCGACAGCACCGGCTTGCTGCGCACCTTCATCGACGAGGGCCTGAAGGAAGCCTGCCTGCTCTACATTGTCGATCCCGAAGCGGTGCGTGCGTGCGAGAATGCGGGGGCAGGTGGAAAGCTCACCCTCGCCGTGGGCGGCAAATCGACGCCGCTACAGGGGGAGCCGGTTGAGATGGATGCGGAGGTGATGGCCCTGAGCGACGGGACCTTCCGCTACGAGGGTCCGCGCAACCGCGGCCTCGAGGCCAGCATGGGCCCCAGCGCCCACATCCGCCAGGACGGCGTGCACGTGATCCTGGTCAGCCGGCGGGAGCAGCCCTACGACACCGCCGTCGCCCGCAGCCTCGGGCTCGAACCGCGCGACATGCGCTACATCGGCCTGAAGTCAGCCGGCCACTTCCGCGCCTGTTACGAGACCTTCGCTGGCAACATCTTCGTCGTCTCCGAACCCAACGTTCACGACCACGAGCAGGTCAAGGACCACTACGCCAACCTCGGCCGCGAGCTCTACCCCTTCGACGACATCTCCAGCTACTGACCCGCAGACGTCCTGGGCGTGAAGCGCGCCTCCCATTCCCGGGCCTCGGGGAAGCCGATCAACTCGTCCAGCTCGCTGAAATCGGCCATCGTGTCGAGCAGGCCTTTCGTCGTCCCCTTTTCCTTGATCTCCGAGAGCGTCCGCTGAATCGAGCGGATGCAGGTCAGGATCAGCGAGTGGGGGTAGGCCGCGATACTGAAACCCAGCTCCTCGAGCTCGGCAGCCGACAGGAACGGCGTCTTCCCCCCTTCGATCAGGTTCGCCATCGTCGGCACCCCGAAGGAGCCCGCCGCCACCTTGAGCTCCTCCACCGTCGTCGGCGCCTCGAGAAACACCACATCCGCGCCCGCCTTCTCGTACAGCCGCCCGCGCGCCACCGCGTCGTCGATCCCGTTGACCGCGATTGCATCGGTCCTCGCGATGATGATGAAGTCGTCACTCCGCCGCGAATGCGCCGCCGCCTCGATCTTCAGCGCCATCTCCTCCGCCGACACCAACCGCTTGCCCGGCGTGTGGCCACACTTCTTCGGCATCTCCTGATCCTCGATCTGAATCGCCTGCGCCCCCGCCTGCTCGTACTCCTGCACCGTCCGCCGCATATTCAACGCATTCCCATACCCCGTATCCCCATCCGCCAGCACCGGCAAATTCACACACAACGCCAGGTTGTGCACCCGCTCCAGCATCTCCGAAAAAGTAGCGAGCCCGGCATCGGGAAGCCCCACATGCGACGCCACGTGCGCATACCCCCCAAGATAAACCGCCTCGAACCCCGCCCGCTCGATCAGCCGCGCAGAGATCATGTCATAACAGCAAGGCGCCACGAGGATCTCGTCACGCGCCAGGATCCTCTTCAGCGAACCCATCTCATTCATAACACCGGTCCCTTCCTTTTTCCTCATGCAGGATTAGGATCAACGCAGGCGCCCCTGCCCAGGTCTTAAGCCCTTCTGGACTTCACCACTCCCCCCATTTCCCGATACAATTCCACATAAGCCCGTGCCACCGATTCCGAAGTCCGAAACGCACGCATAGGCCAGTACCCAAAAGCATCGTGTACGCGAAGCCGCGACTGCAGAAAACACTCCTGCAACTCCCCCGTCGCCGGATAGTCCGGATTCTCCCGCCCCCACTCATCGCTCACCGCAATCAGGTTACCCCCTCGCTGCGGCCCGGCGATGTAGCTCCCGCCGCCAGCGTTGAGATTCATGTAGAAGGCGTGTGATTCCTTGGTCGCAGTGCTGGCTATGCCCTCCTCGCGACTGACGTCATCACCTACGCGGCCGCCGTTGGACGGGTGCAGGAGCAGTCGGCAGCCGAACATGACGGGGAGAATTTGCAGCTGGGGATAGCGGTGGTCATGGCAGATGTGCAGTGAGATTGGGACGCCGTTAATGTCGAACTCGTTGAGGCGATAGCCGTGCCAGGTGTCATGTTCCGCTGCGTGCACCTTCAGCGCCGTGTAGTAGATCTCGCCATCCGGATCGTAGACCCGGGAGGCGATGAACCGGGTCTGGGCGGGCTCGTGTCCCGCGACAGGAGTCCACACCGGCAGCCCCACGATTGAGAACGGTGCGTTGGGCAGCTCGCGGATGAACCGCCGCACTTCGGCTTCGGCTGCCGCCACCGGACCCGGCTCCCTCCACTGAGAGCTGCCGCGGTGAAGACCGGTAAGGGACATTTCCGGTGTCACCAGCAGCTCGGTGCCTGCTTCTGCCGCCAGCACGAGTCCGCGTTTGATCGAATCCAGGTTGGCCTCGATCGAGTCGATGTTGAGTACCTGGTAGCCGCCGAGATCGAGGTATTCCGGAATGCCCGACGGCGTTCCACGATGGCAGAATTCCTCGATGAGCACCCGCGATCCGCCCGCCTCGATCACCACACCCATCTCGGGCAGCATGTCGAGGTCTTCGAGCAGCAGGATCTGCTCGCCGTCCAGGAACACCGTCACGTCGGCGTTCCTTATCAAGTCGCCACCAGCCTCGCTCTTCGCAATCACCAGCGTGCGGGAAGCGTCGGATTGCGTAGCGGGGAGGTGAACCTTGGCTATGGGATGCTCCCGACGCCAGTCGCTGGTCCAGAAGGAAAGCGTCTGCTCCTCCCAGTTAATCTCGACCCGGCCGTATTCGTGCTGCTCGGCATCGAACCCGAAGCGCAGCCATCCGGCGCCGGGTTCCAGCGGCCGGAAACGCAGCTCAATCCGGTCGCCGTTGCGGGTGTGGACCCCCCCCCCATTGAGCAGGACGGATTCTCCCGGTCCGGAGTCCAGCACGGCACCGGCATCGGCCGGCTCGACCCATGGAGTCCCGGATGGAGCGAAGTCCCAGGCGTCGCTGGGTTGGGTGAAGTCGTAGCGGTGGAGGATTTCGTCGCGACGCATCAGGACCAGACGAACATTTCCTCTTCGTCCAGGGACCAGCCGAAGAAGGCGGCCAGGACGATCCGCGGCGTCTCTCCCCTGACGAACGGTACCGAGTGGACAAACTCCGAGCTGAAGACGTAAAAGTCGCCTGCCTCAAGCTGAATGCACACGCGCTCGATGCCAGCATCGTCTGCGTACTCGGCAAACGTCCTGTTCCAGCCTTCCGGCATGTCGGGATCCCAGCGCTTGCGGTAGACGAAGGTCTGGCCCCGTTCCTCGTCGAGCTCGGCCGGCTGGAAGCAGAGAACCGCGGACAGCTGGCGCTCGAAACGGACGATGTCGTACGTGGCCCGATGTCCGCCCTTGAGGCGATCCTGCTCGAGGATGTCCGTGTGCGGGAAGTGACCGCGTCCCTCGTAGTAGGTGCGGAAGATGGCTGGACCGTAACAACGCCCGTCCGGCGCGTGGGCGACCACGGCCTTCTTGTCGACCCCCAGCGCCGATATCGTCTTGTAGACGTACTCGACTGGATCGTCGTAGCCGTCGAACAGGCTTTCGAACAGCTCGTGGGTATGCTGGGCATGGGCGAAAAAGGCTTCGCGGTCCGCCCCGCGGTGTCCCATGCTGGTGCCGATGTCGACACGGGAGATCTCTTCCTCGCGGGCGCGGGGGTCGAACAGCAGGCCGCAATCGTAGAAGCGCTGCACCAGCGCCGCGGCATGGTCAGGGTCGTAGGCGCGGCGCATGATGAACGCGGGCACGTCTCCGGACAACAGTTCCTCGAACGGGCGGGGGTGTGACTCCAGGATCGTCTGCAGATCGCCTTCGACCGGCAACCACGTCGTTTCCGCCGTCATATTCAACCTGTCCCGGGGAATGCCGCCAACTCCACTTCTAGGCCCTCATCCCGTGGCCGCGACACCCAGTTCCTGGTGCTGATTCTTTAGAGCGTCTGCGTACACCTTCTTGGCCTCCTCGTCCGGTCGGCAGCTCTCGCCCTGGAACACCATCGCGAACGCCTGGCGGTGCCGCGTCGACGAGGTGTTGGGATCGGCCCGGTGGATGGTCCAGCCGTGATGGATCAAGGCGTCGCCCGGCTCGAGGCTCAGCGCCACCTCCTTCTCCTCGTCCGCGTCGGTGTAGTCGGTGATCCCCTGCGAGAATCCCAGGATGTCGGTGCGCCCGTGGGGACGCACGCCGGCCCGGTGCGAGCCGGCGACGTAGCGCAGCGTGCCGTTCTCGCGGTCGATCGGATCGACCGCGACCCAGACGGAAGCGACGTGGCAGGGCACGAGCTTGAAGTAGTAGTTGTCCTGGTGCGGCGGGGTCGGATGCTCGGTGTTGGGCGGCTTGTTGAACCACTCCAGCTGCATCGGCGTTGCCGGCTCGCCGATCAGCGTCCGCGCCAGATCGTGCCAGCGCGCGGCACTTGCGTACTCGGCAAAGAACCGGTCGTTCTGCTCCATGCACTGTATCTGCTTGAGCGTCTCCGGACGCTCCCGGTCCTGGTAGAATACCAGCTTCTCGTCCAAACCCGGGACCACGTCGCAGATATAGCGGGCAACGTTGGCGACCAGCACCTCGAATTCCTCCGGCGGCAGGAACTGCCTGATCAGGACATAGCCATCGCGGTCAAAGGCTTCCTTGTACTCTGCGTAACTCTCCATAGTCCATACTCCTTCCAATTGAGCGAACGGAATATAAGCAATCGTCAGACCCGCTCGAACTTCTGCAGCCGGTTCGGTATGAAGGGAACCTCGCAGACATAGAGGTCTTCCCGCGAGTCCATCCAGATCCCGTGCGGCGAATCCGGGAAGTTCCCCGGGGTGTCGCGCTTCTCGCCCCAGCGCCCGAGCACTTCGCCTTCGAGGTTGAGCAGGCTGACGCGGTTTTCCCCCTCCGCCAGGTGGATCACCTCGTTGCTGTCTATCACCAGGTCGTTCCCGGACAGCACGTCGGTCCATATTTCTAGCAGGACGCCCGTCTTGTCGAACACCTGGACCCGCTTGTTGGAGCGATCGAGAACCAGCAGGCGCTCGCGCGGATCCACTTTCACGCAGTGCGGAATATCGAACTGTCCCGGATCCGAGCCGGTGCCGCCCCACGAGTTCAGCAGTTCGCCGTCGGCCGCGATGCGGTGCATCCAGTTCTGGCCGTAGCCGTCGGTGACGTAGAGGTCTCCCCACGGGGCGAACACCGCCCACGTCGGACTGTTGAAGGGTTTGCCCTCTTCGCCCGGCTGATCCCCGGTGCCCCAGCTCTGCACCAGCTCGCCCTCCAGGGTAAACTGGTGAACCAGGTGCGTCCCGCAATCGGTGACTAGTACCCGGTCGTCCGGCCCGATCCAGATGGAGTGAGGCGTCCTGAGGAAGTCCTCGTCCCAGATCTTGAGGCGCTTCCCATCGCGGTCAAGCACCACGATCTGCGGATTCGGCTCGCGGTCTATCACGTAGACCCGGTCCTGCGAGTCGGTGGCTACCGATGACACGATCCCGAAATCGTGTCCCTCCGGCCCCAGGCCCCAGCCTTCCACTACGCGATACCGATAATCGCCACTCCCGACTGTCATGGTCTGCTCCTCTGAACTATGGTGTATGGCAGTTCGTTGATCCGTTCGAGACGGCACTATTCATTAGAGCAGGACGCCGGCGGCCGCAAGGCCGGCAGCCGAAGTCGCTCTTCGCACAGGCAGTCTCGAACCCGAAGGAGCCGAACCGATGGGCCTCAAACGCCAACTCGACGAACTCGCACCTGGCACCATTACCACCATCGCCGGCGTCGGCTACCGTGAAGGGATACCGGCACGC
This sequence comes from uncultured Gemmatimonadaceae bacterium, assembly GCA_964456165.1. Classification (GTDB taxonomy): domain Bacteria; phylum Latescibacterota; class UBA2968; order UBA8231; family UBA8231; genus CAYWBJ01. Next base: position 14,201 of record CAYWBJ010000292.1, read on the forward strand.
GACGCCCCGGCCGGAACCCCCCAGGGCGTCGCGCGCCTCGCCTCGGGCGACCTCATCGTCCTCGACATGTGGGGCCACCGCATCTGGCGCATCGACACCGAGGGCATCCTGCACACCTGCGGCGGCGACGGCGTCCCGGGAAACCGGGGCGACGGCGGCCCGGTCCGCAACGCCCGCTTAGATGCACCCCACGACCTCAGCGTCGACCGGCAGGGCAACCTCTACCTCACCGAGATGGGGAATCACTGCGTCCGCCGCATCGACGCCGAGACGGGCGTCATCACCCGGACAGTCGGCTCCGGCAGGGTAGGCTGGGGCGGCAACGGCGGGCCGGCGCTGGAGTGCGAAATCGACAACGACTCCGGCATCGCCGTGGACGCCGACGGCAACATCTTCATCTGCTGTGAGTGGTCGAACAACATCAGACGGGTCGACGCGAAGACCGGCATCATCGACCTCTTCGCCGGCATCGAGCAGCGTCACCACAACCTCGAGAGCGGCGACAGCCGCCCGTTCTCCGGCCCCTGGCTCAACCTGGGTGGCTACTCCGGAGACGGTGGTCCCCGGCTGCAGGCCGGCTTCCACCATCCCGAGCACCTGGCTTTCGATTCGCAGGGTGATCTCTACATCTGTGATAACTCGAACGACCGCATTCGCAAGATTGACATGCGGACCGGCATCGTCAGCACGGTGCTCGGCAACGGCACCCGCAGCTCCAGCGGCGACGGCGAGCTGGCCACCGAGGCGGCCATCCTGATGCCCGACGCACTCTGCTTTGACGTCCACGACAACCTCTACGTCGGCGAGAAATACGGCTTCCGCCTGCGCCAGGTCGACGCCGGGACCGGTCGCGTCTCCACGCTGGCCGGCAACGGCCAGGCCGGCTGGGGAGACGAGGGCCTGCGGGGACCGGAGAGCCGCATCAACTCGATCGAGGCAGGACTGTGGGCCGATCCGGATGGCACCGTGTTCTGGGGTGATTCATCGGGACGCCTGCGCCGGTACGACGGCGCCACCGGCACCGTCACCACCGCCCTGGGGGGCACTTCGGTGCACGACGGCGGCGCGGCCACCGAGGCTTTCCTGCGCGGTCCATTCGGCATCGAGGTGGCACCCAACGGCGACGTCTACTTCGCCGACAGCTGGAACCAGCGGATACGCGCCATCGATGTCGAGACCGGCCTGATCCGAACCGTAGCCGGCGAGGGAGCCCGTGCCTACGGCGGCGATGGAGGACCGGCCACCGAGGCCTTTCTGGGCAACCCGGGCGACATCTCCATCGCCCCTGACGGTACCATCGTGATCGCTGACGGCCGCCATGCGCACGTGCGCCGCGTCGACGCCGACGGCATCATCCGCAACCTGGCCGGCGCCGCCTTCCCCTGGGACAAGGGCGACGGCGGACCCGCGCTCCACGCCAACCTCATCGCCCCTTGCGCCGTCGAGCACCATCCCGACGGCGATCTCTACATCGCCGACGCATCCGCCCACCGCATCCGCAAGGTGGACGCCCAGACCGGCATCATCGACACCGTCGTCGGCAACGGCCTCGCAGGCCACGCCGGTGACGGCGGCCCGGCGGACCGTGCCCGCGTCGGCAGTCCCATGTCCTTGCGCTTCGATGGCGCCGGCAACCTCTTCTTCTGCGATGCCGCCCACCATATCGTGCGGCGGATGGATGCCCGCTCCGGCATCGTGAAAACCGTGCTTGGCTGTGGCGAGGCCGGCCATTCGCCGGACGGCACGCCGGCACGCGAAGCCCGCTTGGGCGCCCCGCACGGGCTCGAGGTCACTCCCGACGGCCAGACCATCTACGTCTCGGACACAAGCAACTTCCAGGTTCGCGCAGTCGGTCCCGACGGCCTGCTGCGTACCGTAGCCGGTAGCGACGACGGGGGTGACGCCGGCGACGGCGGAGCAGCGACTCGGGCCCGGCTCAACTACCCGTACGGCCTGCGGCTCTACGGCGATGACGTCCTCCTCATCAGCGACCACTGGAACAACAAGATCCGCGCCGTGAAGTTGACGTAGCCGGGCGTCCCGTCCTGGTCATCGGCTCTGGCATTACCGACAAGTTGGTCTTTTCCATCAAGCTGGAAACTCTGCACGGTCTCCCGGTGCTCCACCCCGGGACAGCAAAACTCAAACGGGATTGAACTGCTCCGCCAGCACCTCGGCATAACGCTGGTTGGCCTCTTTGGTACGGCCGGCATTGTGCGGGGTATGCACGACGTTCGGGCGGCCCAGCAGGGGGTGACCGAGCTCGAGAGGCTCGTGATCGAACACGTCAGCTGCAAGTGCTAGCTCGTCATTCAGAACGCGTTCGTAGAGGGTGTTACAATCGCAGATCCGGGCCCGGGTCGCCATTACCACCAGACAGCCTTCGGGTAGGGCGCGGATCTGTGCGGCCGGCACCAGCCCCTCGGTCTCGGGGGTCAGTGGCACCATCGGGGCGAAGATCTCCGCATCCTGCACGAGACGCTCCAGAAAATGCTCGCGCCGGGCGCCGGCCCGATGGAACGACGGCTCTGATGCGAAGGGATCCCAGATCGCCACGTCGGCACCCAGATGATGACAGAAATCTGCGTAGCGGCTGCCGATGTTGCCGGCACCGACGATACGCACCCGTTTACCCTGAATAGTGCCATTGCTGAAGCGGCCATCATCACCGAACTGATGACCGCGCTGCCCGGATCGGCCCACGCCTTCCGGGTGGCCGTAATCCCAATCGCTGAGGTCGGTGAGGATGTTGTGGTGGGTCTGAGGAATCCGGCGCAGACCACAGATGGTCAAGCCGAGGGCGAACTCGGCCACGCTCTGGCCCCAGAAACCTTCGCTCTGGTGCTCGATGAGCCGAATCCCCACCTCGGTCAACTGGCTCCGCAGCGAATTTTCTACAGGCGCGGCGAGCTCCCTGAGCCCGGACATCGCCCGCAGGCTGGGCTCGGTAAATGGGGTACCGAAACAGACCAGCCGGGTAACCTGATCGGCATCGTCTAAAGCTTGGTGTGCTGCGGAGGTGTCTTCGTGGCCAAGGCGAACGAGCTGCACTGGTCCCTGTTGCCGCCAGATCTGGTGAAGATGGTCGGCTGTCCAGGACCAGCTGAGCTCGAAAGAGTTGTTCACGACGATGGCACTGTTCACGGTTGGCTACCTGTCTTTTCTGTAACTTGGCATGCACCAGAATATACCCAGCCCTGCTTTCGTGCAGTTGTCCGGATGGCACATTTTGCCTGTTTTTCTCTACCACTACGACCTCCGGACAAGAGCCGTTTCGAACTCCACACCTCCGGATAGCCGACTCTTTGTTGCAGTCGGTAGAGAGACAGAATGACGAAAAGACTCGAGAACAAGGTCGCCATCATCACCGGTGGCGCCAACGGCCTGGGAAGAGCCACAGCCGAGCTGTTCGGCCGCCAGGGAGCCAGCGTCGTAGTCACGGACATTCTCGACGACCTGGGTGAGCAGGTGGCCGCGGCCATTCGCAGCGAGGGCGGCAGTGCGGTCTTCGCGCCCGCGGACGTCACCAGCGAGGTAGCCGCGAAGCGGATGGTCGAGGTCGCCGTCGCCGAGTTCGGCCGGCTGGACATCCTCATGTGCAACCCGGGCATCCAGGTCGAGAAGAGGCTGCCCGAGACGACCGAGGAAGAGTGGGATCGGGTCATCGAGGTCAACCTGAAGGGACCCTTCCTCTGCTCCAAGCACGCCCTCATCCAGATGCAGAAGCAGGGCAGCGGGAACATCATCATGGTTTCGTCGCTGTCCGGCATCGTCTCCAATGCCAGCCAGGCCTCCTACAACGCCTCCAAGCACGGCGTTATCGGACTGTGCAAGTGCATCGCCCACGACCACGCCTTGGAGGGAATCCGGGCCAACGTCGTCTGCCCCGGCAGCATGAAGGACACGGCCATGACGGCGGGCATACCGAATGAGCACCTCGCTCCGTACCTCAAGGCCAATTTGCTGGAGCGTTGGGCAGCCCCAGCGGAAATAGCAAATTGTGCTCTGTTCCTGGCCAGCGACGAGTCCTCCTTCGTGACCGGCGCCGTGCTGGTCGCCGACGGAGGTTACACGACGAAGTAGCAGCACGCCGGCGATGTCTGCGCGACGCTGCCTCGGAGGAGAAAGAGTATGGGCCGACTGGAGAACAAGGTGGCCATCATTACAGGTGCCGGCCGTGGTCTAGGCCTGACGACCGCCGCACTTTTCGCCCGCGAAGGCGCGCAGGTGGTAATCGCCGACCTGGATCGGGATCGCGCTGACCACGCCACCGAAAGCCTCGCCGCCGAGGGTGGTGAGGCCACGGCCTTTGTCGCCGACCTCAGCTGTCCGGAAGGAGCCGAGGGAATGGCCGCGGCGGCGATACGAGCCTATGGCCGCATCGACATCCTGGTCAACAACGCCGCCCGCTTCGGCGACGGCAAACCGCTGGCCGATATGGATCCCGATGTCTGGGATGCGGTCATGCGGGTGAACCTCAGGGGACCTTTCCTCTGCTCGAAGTACGTGCTGCCCCACATGCAGCGGCAGACCAGCGGCAACATCGTCTGTGTCTCCTCAACCTCGGGCGTGCTGTCGAACGAGAGCGGGGCCGACTACAATACCTCAAAGCACGGCCTGATCGGCCTGATGCGCTGCATCGCCCACGACTACAGCTACGACGGCATCCGGGCGAACGCGGTGGCGCCGGGCGGCATGAGCGGCACACCGATGATGTTGGAGACACCAGAGGAGAATCTAGCGCCTTATGCGGCACAGACGGCCTTCGCGCGGTTCGCCAGACCCGAGGAGGTGGCGAACGCGATCCTTTTCCTCGCCAGCGACGAGGCCTCGTACATCACCGGTACCGTGCTGATGGGCGATGCCGGCCTGACCGCGTTTCACCCCTCGGGTCGCCAGCTCCAGAAAGGCCAGACAGCATTCCTGGAGAACGCTAAACAAGGAGGAAGTGAATGAGTTCGACAAAGCCGAAAATAACGATGGCCCACGTGGCGATCATGGTTAGCGACATCGAGAAGTCACTACATTTCTATCGAGATCTCCTGGGTTTCGACGTGGTCTCGCCGGAAGAGCATATCGACGGCGCGGTGGCCGAGATGGTCGACATGCCGCGGGTGCACATGCGGGAGTACCGGCTGCGGCCGTCGGGCGGCATCGACGGCTACGAGCGCACCGGCGGGCTGGGCTTCACGTTCGACATCATCCAGTGGCTGGATCCGGAAAGCCCGCAGCAGCGCAATCCCATCCACCAGGTCCCTAGTGCCCACTTCTGCTTCGGCGTCGACGACCTGCCTGCCATGTACGAGAAGCTGAAGGCCGAGGGGGTGGAATTCGTCTCCCCGCCCGTGCGTTTTGCGGGCGAGGGCGACTGGCACGTGCTGTTCTTCTACGACCCCGACGGTAACCTGCTCGAGTTCAACGAGCACGGCGCCGGCTCACAGAATCCCCATGACTTCGAGTGGAACACTGTGAACATGGACGAGCTGGTGGAGTAGAACGCTGCGGCTCAATCGTTGCAGCAGCGGGCGCCCAGCGGTACGTCGACCTGGTTGTCACTACGCCTTCGACGCAGGCGTAGGCTGGCCGGTTGGTCCAGGCTCGAGCCAACCCGTCAGCCCTCGGAGCAGGCTGCCCGACAGGCGGACGCGAACAGCCCGTCGACGCGGCCGGGTAGACTCCGAGCGTTGATCCGAGAGCAACCACCAGATCGGTGCGCAGGGCCATCTCGGCAGCCCGTTCCATCTCCTCCTCGTCCAGATTCTGGCCGAAACTTCGGTAAGAACAACCTCCAGGCCATTCTTACCGCCGTTCGCGAGTGGGAATCCGCCCGCATGGCCGGCCTCTTCCCCGAGCACCTCAAGCCGGACCTGCAGGACGTGTCGCGGGAGTTCCACCTGCAACGGATCGACGGCGCCCGCTGGCACCTTTCCCCCGTCCACTCGGTCAAGGCGAGGCTGCATTCCAGGAAGCGGCAGGTCCTGTTCGACAATCCCCACCGGTCTCAACCCCTCGGGTTCATCCTGCAGAACGTGAGCCAGAAGCCCATAGGCGCACTTGCCTTGACCGGCGGGAAGCGACGGACGGCGCTGGCAAATGGACCACTCCAGCCGGGTCAGATTCTGCAGCGGGGCAGCGAGGGGACGGGCGCCGTCGCGGAGGAAGCAGCACCTGCGCACTTCCTGCCGCTCGACCGGAAGTCGACAGTTCCTAGCCTCCCGCTGTCTCCCGCGTCCCGGCAATCGGCAGCAGCCTGTCGCCGTTCTCCGCAGTGGCCGAAAAAGCGAAAGCCCAACCCCCGTGATTCGACCCCAGCGTATTGCTGAGCTTGAGCACCACCGTGTTGATCCCCTGCTGCAGCTGCACCTCCATCGGCTGCGTGCGGAAGGCGTGGTGATTCCCCAGATCGAAGCGCTCACCGTTGACCCTTACCACCAGATGATCGTCCCACGACAGCCGCAAGGTCGCCGCCGTGTCCTCCAGGACCTCGAGCTGACACCGCGCGATTCCCACGCCCGGATGGGTCTTGCCGACTCCCCAGGCGAACGGCCGGAAGAGGTGGTTGAGGTCGACGAAGCCGTGCTCGGCGCGCTCCCAACGCCAGCGGGCCACGTCTCTTCCCAGTTCCTTCGAGCCCTCGGTGAGCCAGGCTGAATCCGGCTCGTGGCCGCCGTCGAACGTCTGCCCCTGGTCGAATTCGGTCTCCGCCTCCAGTGTCTGCCCCATGGCCGCGCCATCGGGATTGCCGAACGGACCGCACAGCCACCAGGCCCCCGATTCCGGTAGCGGCACGTCACACTCGCCGTGCCGCAGCTCCACTCCCGGCAGCAGCTGCGGCCAGTCCGGCATGCGGAAGAACGGCCGCACCGGCTCCTCCTGGTACCAGTAGACGGTAGAGCAGATGTCGTTGGCCATGCAGCCGAAACGCATGTGGATCGACTCGCGGAAGTTGATCGCGTCCGGCTCGAAGAACCGGTAGCCCACGACCCGGTGCGCCACCCGCGCCTGCCCGACGTCCTCGTGGTGGTAATACGGCATAGCCGCGTAGTGGTGGGTCTCCGGTGGGTGCAGCGCGCCGCCGTAGCCCTCGCCGAAGGTGTCTTCGCCGCCGATCCCGCGCAGGTAGGCCGGGTGCCGCCCCTCCCCGTCGATGTAGATATTGTCCGCCCCGCCGTGGCTCCACCGATCCGCGTCGTCGAGCAGGCGCACGCCGTAGACGAACCCCAGTAGCCACCCGGGCACCGACGCGTCCAGCATCAGGAAGTCGCGACCATAGCGCTGGGTCGGCATCTCGCGGCGCCAGCGGGCACAGAACCGGCTGCGCTCGGTCAGCTCCTGCTCCGGGTAACGCTCCCAGTCGACCTCGATGATGGCCGAGTTCTCTTCGCCTGAACTTTCGAGCTCGATCCGGGCGCTTCTGGCGAACGGCATCGGGAAGTAGCAGTTGTAGCCATTCCAGGCCTTGATCGAGAGAAAGTGGTTGTCGATCGGGTACCAGTCCTGACCGTGCATGACCCCGAAGAAGTCGCCCACCGGCGCTTCCACGTGTGGCACCGGCTCGTCGTCGAAGAAGATCCGCATCACCATCTTGCGGTTCTTGGCATGCCGGTCTGGCGGCGTCTTCGCCGAGTTCGGATGGCCTCCAGGCACGACCAGGATGTGACGGATGCAGCCAGGCCCATCCAGTTCGGCCGCGACGCGGGTCTCGTTGGGCTGCGGCTGGACGTTTTTGCTGACGCGGTCCGGGACCGCGTATTCCGGGAGTTGCAGGTCGGGTGTCAAGTTGCGGCTCCGCAGTGTGGGTCTCGAGTCGGGAGGATATAGGAGTAAGATCCGCTCCGGGCAAGTCGCACTGACACTCTCGGCGCTCGCAGGATCTGGCGTGTTGGTGGGCGGGCAGCTTACCTTGCCTGGGTTTAGCTCCGCCAATAATCGACAATCCAGTTATCCTGGAGGATCTCCAATGAGCACGCTGCCAGAAGCCACCCTCGGACGCACCAACCTCAGCGTCACCCGCCTCGGCTATGGCGCCATGGCCCTGCGCGACGCCACCATCAAGTGGCCGATGGAGGACAACCATGCCGAGGCCGTCCTCAACACCGTCCTCGACTGCGGTATCAACTTCATCGACACCGCGGACTGTTACGGTCATAGCGAGACCCGCATCGGCCGCTTCCTCTCCCACCGCCGCGACGAGTTCACCCTCGCCACCAAGTGCGGCTGCATCCCCAACGGCCGCGGCTGGAACCGGGACAACCTCTTCGTCGGGCTGGAGCGCAGCCTCAAGCGCCTGCGCACCGACTACGTCGACATCATGCAGTTGCACGGCGCCCCCGTTGCGGATGTGGATTCAGGTCGACTGGTGGATGCCCTCGAGGAAATGCGGAGTCAGGGCAAGGTTCGCTGGATCGGCCACTCCACCTCCGGCGGCGACCTCTCGGTCTTCACCAAGCGGGGCGACTTCGACGTTTTTCAGATTCCCTACTCCGGCCTCGAGCGCTCCAACGAAGATCGCATTGCGAAGGCGGCGGGAGCCGGCATGGGCACAATCATCCGCGGCGGGGTCGCCCAGGGCGAGCCGGGAGAGAGCAGCAGGGGTATAGAGGATCGCTGGATTCCGTGGCAGGCGGCGCAGCTCGACGAACTCCGCGCCGACGGCGAGCCGCCAACCGCTTTCATGCTGCGCCTGACCCTGGCCCATCCCCATGTCAGCACGACCATCGTCGGCAGCCAGAGCCTGGAGCACATCCGCCAGAACGCGGAGGCAGCACGACGCGGTCCGCTGGCGAAGGATTTGTATGCCGAAGCCCTCCGCCGGCTTGCAGCGGCGGGCATTTCTCCGGATTAGAAGCCCGCAGGCTCGATGTCCCGAGCCCGAAATCGCGACATCGAGTTGGCCTATTGGAACGGCACCGGGATCGACTCCCCGTGCCAGGGAAAGGCGTAGCTGGGCTTGTTGACGAAGCGCTTCATGCCAGCCTTCACGCGCAGCGCGGTCGCCGGCGGCAGCTCCACTGCGAAGTAACGACCGTCAACCTGGAGCACATCACCTCCATCATCCCGCACTTCCGTGAACTCGTGCTCCCCGAAGGCTCCGGCCTGCACGATGACCCGGCGCCTTTCGTTCGCATTCAGATTGACCAGCTGGATGCCGGCCCGGTCGCTGCCGAGTTCATCCACCAACGCCGCCACGTCCGGAGGCACTCCCGGCCTGTCCCGCTCAGGATCGAAGTAGCGCACCTGGGCCCGCAGCAGGCCGCCGTTGTAGATCGACTGAGGAGCGCCCAGCATCACCTGGGTCAGTCCCTTTGTCAGCACCGGGTTCTCGGGAACATGATTCACCCCGATGCGCTCCTCGCGGCTGCGCTCGTCGTTGCGCAGCGCCGCGAGGCGCTCCAGCGCCCAATTATACTCGGCGCGCAAGATCTGCTCCGGCCAATCCGGGTTCTTCCCGTCGTAGTAGTTGAAGCGAGCCAGTTCGGTCTCACCCTGGTTCTTCTCGGAGGCAGCGTTCTCCGGAATCTGGTTCCAGTCCCGCTCCACATCGCCGGCGCGTACCTGGCAGATCAGCTCGTAGTCTTCCTGCGACATCGACGCGTGGTAGAGGTGGACCAGCTCCTCCGCCCGCATCGGCGCCGGGCCGCTCAACACCCGCTCCTCCGGTTTCGTCAGACACCAGCCGTTCTCATCGTAGCGCCGCGGCACCAGCAGCTGCCCATCCTCGCGGGTGATAGAGTTGTCCAGCAGGACCTTGAGCTGCGACCGCAGCAGCTCGAGGTAGCTGAAGTCGCCCGACACCAGCAGGGCGCACTCGGAGGCGATGTCCATGGCGTGGTACATGATGTTGAAGCCCTGGTAGTGGCCCCAGCCGTAAAAACCGCCAAACCAGACACCCTCGCGGTGCTCACCGATCTTGCCGGTCGGACCGACGTTGTCCGGGATGATGCCGTTGTTCTGCTCAATCCGCTCCATCCAGGCCTCGACGTAGTCGAGAACCCAGCGCTTGTACTTCTCGTCGCCGGTGGCCAGGTAAGCATTGGTGACCTGCGCCGTCGCCGCCAGGTTGTTGGCCGAGTCACAGTTTAGGACGATGTGCTCGAACAGCTTGACGATCTCGTCGGCCCGCTCCGGCTCTTTCCACCACCCGTCCTCCAACTCCTTGACGACCGGATAGAGGCTGGCGCGAATACCCATCTTCTTCGGCACCCACTGGTCGGCCGGCGTCTTCTCCAGGTTGCCTCCCTGGAGCAGCGCCATCGCCACGACCAGCCGGGCCTTGTGCCAGGGACCCTGCCCGGTCTGCGCCGGCGAGCGCAGAATCCGGTAGCGCGTGTCGTAGTTCGGCGCCTCCGGGTCCTCGCCGATGTACCAGCCGGCGTACTGCCGGGCCCGCCGCACGTTCTCCGAGATGGTCGGATCGGCGACCCAGAAGTCGTAGAAGGCCATGTTGCCCTCACCCTTGTGGTGCCACTCGGCGTCGCCGGGATGCGACAAGTCGTAATACTCCCGGTGCATGTTCTGCCGGAAGAGGCGGTGGTCGCGGTGCCTGATGTCGTTGGCGCAGATCCGGGTCGACGCGTTCCACGCCGTCAGCGCCATATCCAGGAGGCTGCGGTCGGCCCCCATGGCGTAGAACAGCCCCCAGTTGTAGAACGCCTCGTAGAAGTCGTCGATGTCGTCGGCCCAGATCGCCGTGCCGCTCGCTTCGGTGCCGCTCGCGAAGTACTCCGGCGCCGCCTCCTCCATCAGGCTGAACAACTCGCGCTGCAGCAGGGCCCAGGTGGGCGGTGCGGTTGGCCGGCTGGCCGCGATCGCGGGCATCTCCGTAGCAGTCATCGGTTCGCGTCCTTGAATTGGGTGGTTCAGGTGCCAGTGGCGGTTGACGAATCGGGAGTTCTCTTAATCTTAATCTAAACTGGAGGCCCGATCACAGTTCCAGTAAGACCCGGAGATCCGATGCACCTGATTCTGCGCTCCTGCCTGGTCGTCTCACTTTCCCTGTTAACTGACGTCGCCGGGGCCGCCACCGCGTCCGGGGGGACCAAGCCGGACCTGCTTTCCTCTTCGAAATCCGAAACCGGGACGCAGACGCTCGCCAACGCGCCTTTCAACACCCTCCTGGACAAATTCCTGCGCGACGGCCGGATCGACTACGCGGCCCTGAAGGCCGACTCCGCGGCCACCGCTCAGCTGCAGGCCTATGTCGAGGCGATCGCCGCCATGCCCGATTCCGAGCCTCTCAGCTCCTGGATCAATGCCTACAACGCCCTGGTGGTCCATGCCGTGCTCACCCGCTACCCGCTGAAGAGCGTACAGGACGCTGCGGGTGGCGACTTCCGCTTCTTCCGCGAAATCCTGTACACCGTGGCCGGCAAAGCGCGCTCCCTAGACGACATCGAGAACGGCGTGATCTGCCCGCGCTTCCAGGACGCCCGCATCCACGTCGCCCTCAACTGCGGGGCCCTCTCCTGCCCGCCCCTGGCGCCGCATGCCTTCGAAGAGGTCACCCTCGACTCGACCCTCGACCACCTGGCGGAGGTGATGGTTAACGATGGCCACCACGTCTACATGATGGAGGGCAAGCTGGTGGTCAACGAGATCTTCAAGTGGTTCGAGCAGGACTTCGTCCGCGACCGAGGATCGCTGCTGAAATGGATTCAGAACTACTCCGCAGACGCCGCCATCAAGGCCCTCGCGGCCGACGTGGTGATCGAAGTCTACCCCTACAACTGGGCGCTGGCCGCCCACTGACCATCCGATTGGAGTACCGACCCCCTATGCTCGAACAAGCCCGCACCGAACTCGCACCCACCGGCCGCCTCAGGGCGGCGATCAACCTCTCCAATTTCCTGCTGGTAACCGGCCGTTCGGCGAACGGCGACCCGGAGGGAGTTTCACCCGACATGGCGGCCGCGGTGGCCGAGCGGCTGGATGTCGGCCTCGAGCTGATCCCATACGACTCGCCCGGCGCGCTGGCCGACGCGGCTGCCGACGACGCCTGGGACATCGGCAACATCGGCGCCGAGCCGGAGCGCGCGAAGACCATCGCCTTCACGGCGGCCTACGCCGAGATCGAGGCCACCTACCTGGTGCCCGCCGGCTCGTCGATCACCACCGTAGATCAGGTGGATCGCAATGGCGTGCGCATCGCCGTCTACGGCCGCAGCGCCTACGGGCTCTGGCTTGCGGAAAACGTCCGTCACGCCCAACTGGTCCGCACCGACGACCAGGATTCCTCGGTAGAAGCCTTCGTTGAAGGGAAGCTCGAGGCGCTGGCCGGTCTGCGCTCGAAGCTGGTCCAGGAAGTGGACAAACTGCCAGGCGCCCGCATCCTCGACGGCAAGTTCACCGCCGTGCAGCAGGCCATCGGCAGCAGGCCCCATGGCACCGCCGGCGTCGCCTTCCTGCGCGACTTCGTCGAGGAGGCGAAAGCCAGCGGTCTGGTCGCCGAGCTCATCGAGCGGCACGGCGTGACCGGGCAGCTCACCGTGGCGCCGCCGGCCTGACCGCCAGCCGAATCCGACTCAGTCTTCTCCGTAGAACCAGCCGACCGGCATCACCCACAGCCGGTCACCATAACTCACCCGCGATCCCGGTGCGTCGTAACACCGCGCGTCGACTCGCAGGTAGGCGTGGTCCCCGATGAACCGGACGCGGGGATGGCGGTAGGTGTAATGACCACCCGGCGGGTAGGGCCCCCGGTCCGGACTGACCCCCGATGACAGCGCCAGCGCCGGCTCGGCCGGCTCCAGGCGGTCAACCGTCGCCATGCCCGCGGTCTGGACGATCGTGCGAAACTGTTCCCAGGTGGCCCCGGAATCGCTCGATATCGCCGAACTCAGCCGCGAGCGGTAATACCCGCTCAGAATCTCTGCTTCGCTTACCTGGTTCCAGACACACAGCAGGTTTCCCGAGTCGGGCAGGCGATCGATCCAGATTTCCGAGCAGCTGCTCACCAAGTCGTTGAAGCACCCCTGTTCCCAGTGCACGCCGCCGTCCTCGCTGTAGCTCTGCGCGATCCGCTGCATCTGGGTCCGCATGAACAAAAGCAGCCGCCCATCACTCGTCTCGGCCAGGCAGGGCGCCTCGACGAAGCTGGCATTGGCGCCCCTATCCGCCTCGCCTACGAAGCCCCCATCGACGGACTCCTCCCACGTCTCGCCTTCGTCGTCTGAATAGAAGACCGTGCACACCTTCATGCTGTTGTGCCTGAAGTTGCGGCTATCCTGCTTGAAGGCGTACTCGTTCGGCAGGAGTAACCGGCCGCTGGACATCTGGAGGAGGTAGGTAGGGTAGGCTGGCAGACCGGGCGGCGTCACCTCGACCGGGTCGCTCCAGGTGGCGCCCTCGTCGTGGGACCAGCGAACACAGGTGCGGAACTCGCGCGTGCCGGCGGGCCGGGAGACCGGCTCCCAGTAGTTCATGATCAGGCCACCGGACGCCAGCCGGACTATACTCATCGGCTTGAGGCGCACCCCCGGCGCACCGACGTCGAACAGCGGCACCTCATCCGCGCCGGCGCGCCCCCACGCCCGACCGTCGGTAGAATAGAGCGCCTTCAGGTCGGCATCCAGCGCGAACAACCGACCATCTGCCAACTCGACCGGCCCGGTGAACCCGGCGGCAACCTCTACCTCGAACTGCATGGATCCCCCAGCGTCATGCACCGATGCGGCAGGGCCGCTTCAGACCTGCGACTGCGCCTCAAGCGGCGGCGCCACGCCGATCATGCTGTCGCGGGTGATCAGGGCGGCCAGCTCCTCCTCGCTCAAGCCATCCGTACCGGCCGGCCGCAGCGGCATGACCAGGTAGCGCAGCTCCGCGTTGGAATCGTGCACCCGCACCTCCACGTCAGCCGGAACGTCGGTCCCGAACTCACGTAGCACGGCGCGGGGCTCGCGCACCAGCCGGGAGCGGTAGGCCCCGCTCTTGTACCAAGTCGGCGGGCGCCCCAGCAGGGTCCGCGGGTAACAGGAGCAGAGGGTGCAGACGACGACGTTGTGCAGCTTCGGCCTGTTCTCCAGGACGGTCAGCACCGTGTAGCCAGGGTTGAGTCCCAGGCCGGTAATCGCCGCGTTGCCGTCGGCCAGCAGTAGCTGCTTGAAGTCTGGGTCGGCCCAGGCCTTGGCGATCACGCGGGCTCCGTGGGTTTCCGGCTCGACCGACTCGATATCGGCGATCCTGTCCCGCAGCTCCGCGGCGGTATACACCCCCTTCTCAATCAGCAGCTCGTTGAGGGCTACTCCCATCAGCTGGTAGTCCGAAGCCGGCTCCGGGTGATCGGGCTGAGGTGGATGCCGATGGGGGTGGTCGTGGGCGTGATCGTGGGCATGCTCACTCATCGGCCGCCTCCAGCCAGTGTTCGAAGATCTCGAGCTCCAAGCAGTCGTGCTCGGGGCCGCCGTACTCCGGCCAGAGGTCGGTCTGTCGGAGACGAACCCGGTAGACGTGCTCCCAGCGGCCGGCATCGCCGAAGGCGATCTCCTCCGGCGGATGGAACAGGTCATCGCAGACCCGCTCAACGACGCCGACTTGGCCTTTTGCATACGCCGGAACGCGGTGGTGGCGCCGCTCGGTCCGCAGCGAGATGCGCACCCAATCCCCGTCTGCAAAGCGGGGTATCAAAGGGCGGTCCGCTTCCGGATCGCCGCGACGCGTTCTGCGAGCTCTTCCCGCGTCACCAGCCCCTGCTCGATGGCGCGATCGGCAGCCGCGCTCGCCCAGCGCTCGTAGTAGCTCAGCCGCTCGTAGACGTCCGGTGCCAGCGCCTCGATACCGCGGCGCACCTGCGCGAAATCGGTGATGACACCTTTCCCGAAGAGCAGCATCACCATCGCGTCCACCTGCCGTTCCCAGTAGGCGGCATCGTGCTCGCGGCGGTCGATGGCCTCCGCCGGCAGCCCCCCCATGTCGTGGGGTCCGATCCGTTGTGAGGCGAAGCTCGAGCTGGTGTCCATATCCTTGATCCTCTCTCCCGTTGTTGCATAAACGCCCATACTAGCCGCCTTCGCAACCGGCGTCAGCCCGTGCCGGACCACCCGCCCCCAGATCCTGCAACACCGCCTGCCGCAGCATCGACCCGATTCCCACTTCGTAGACCCGATTCCCACTTTGTACAAGAAATACGCTTATAGGCGGATAGTTCGGGCCAAGCCCGGCTCTTGACCGGATCCCTGCAAAGAGCCTTCATCCTCTGTGGTCTCCCAACCTAAGGGACTAAGATGGCTGAAAGTAACCTCAGGGTAACACTGAACGGTACCGGATTCGCCGCCGACTACACGGCCGGCACCTACGGGATGATCCCGCACAAGAACGCGGTGACCATCGAGCTGGCCGGCATCACCTCGGGCCGCATGGAGAACGCCGAGCGGTTTGCCCGCGATCGCGGTGTCACACGGGCCTTCGCCGACCACGCCGAGATGCTCGCTGCCGTCCAGCCCGACATCGACAATATCTGCTGCGCCAACTACGCCCACGGCCAGTACGTGGTGGAAGCCGCCGCCGCCAGCGTGCCCGTGAGCGTCCTGGAGAAGCCGCCCGTCGTCTGGCCCGGATATACCGAGGGCCGCGAGGCCGACGCGGCGACCCGCAAGGTCGAGTCGATGGCCTACCTGGCGACCGTGCTCGACGCCGTGCGGGCGAGCGGCTCGAAGCTGCTCTACGCCGAGGATTTCGTCTACATCGATGGCGTCAAAGGCCTCATCGAGGTGCTGACCGAGGCAGTCCGGGGCGGCAGTGGCAAGGGAAAGATTCTCTACCAGCGCGGCATCTGCGCCCACCAGGGATCACACGCCCCGGCCTACGACACCCCCTCCAAGTCGGGAGGGGGCGCACTCTTCAACAAGGCTTGCCACCCGCTCGGTACGGTGTTGTACCTCAAGCAGGTCGAGGGCATCCTGCGCAACGGCCGGCCGATCCGCCCGCAGAAGGTGTCGGCGGTGGTGCAGCAGATCCTCAAGCACCAGCCCGCGGCTTCGGGAGAACACTTCCGCGTCATGCAGAACGTCGACGACTTCGGACTGATGACCGTCCTCTTCGACGACCAGACCGTCGCCGAGGTTATAGGCCACGACATCAACATCAGCGGCATCCGCAACGACGTCTCCGTGATCGCCGACTTCGGACAGTACGACATGCGGGTCAATCCCAACAACGAGAACGAGCTCTTCCTGCCGTCGGGTGACGTGGCCGGCAACCTGCTCTTCCGCGAGAAGCTGCCCACCGCCGCAGGCACCTCCTTCCCCCGTCCCAAGCAGTTCCACGCCCACGGGTACGTCGGCGAGATGGACGACGCGGTCGACTGCGCCCTGCAGGCCGACCGGCATCCCCAGTCGGGACCGCTGATGGCCTGGGACACCATGGCGCTGCTGATGGCCAGCTACGAGTCCGCCGAGCGGGACTCCGCCTTCGTCGACGTCACCGAGTACACCCGGGGCCGCGAGTTCACGCCTGATGAGATGCCCCAGCCGGAAGCGGCCGGATCCGTTTTTCAGCGCACATGAGCGTCCTCCTCGACTGCCACACCCACATCACCGACGAGCGCTCGATCGAACACCTCTTCGCCCACCTGGAGCGCTATGGCGAGGGGCGCTCGGTGGTCCTGCCCATCGCCGCCGGCGACTGCACGGGCGTCGGCCCCGACAACCACCAGTGGCGGGTCGAGCTCACCGTCGAGGCCTACGAGCGCCATGGCGACCGGGTCATCCCCTTCTGTCACGTGAACCCCCTCGCCCGCGACGCCATGGACCAGCTGCGCACCTACCACGAGACCGGAATCTTCGTCGGCTTCGGCGAACACAAAGTCCGCATCGCCTGCGACCACCCGGCCTCGCTGCAGATCTACCAGTTCTGCAGCGAGGTCGGCTGGCCCGTGCTCCTGCACTTCGACTACCAGGACTTCCACAACTACAACGTCGAGGCGTTTCACAAGGTACTCGAAGCCTGCCCGGACACCCGCTTCATCGGCCACGCCCAGTCCTGGTGGGCCAACCTCAGCGCCGAGGTCGTGCGCGACTACCAGTCACCCGACTTCGAGGAATACCCGCAGGGGCCACTCGTACCCGGTGGCCTGATCGACCGCTGGCTCGAGCAGTATCCGAACCTCTACACCGACCTGTCGGCCCGCTCTGCCTTCAAGGCCCTGGGCCGCGATCCCGAGTTCACTCAGGGCTTCCTGCAACGCCACCGCGCCAAGCTGATGTGGGGAAGCGATTGCCCCTGTCTCGATGGGGAGGGCAACCTGGCAGACGGCCGCACCAGGGACTGCCTCTCTGGACTGATGTTGCCACTGCTGCAGGAACAGTGCGAGGACCAAGACCATTACGAAGACCTGGTGCGCCACAACGCCGAGCGGCTGCTCGGCCTGTAATTGGGCGAACCCTTCAAATCGACAGCGAGGAGCGAACGAAATGAGCGATCTACAGAAGTCAGTCCTGATACCGGAAGGAGTCGCCCCTCCCGGAGGCAAGTACACCCACGCCATCAGGGTACGCGGCGGCGAGCTGCTCTTCATCTCGGGACAGGTGGCCTTCGACCCGGCCGGCGAGTTCGTCGGCGAGAACGATGCCGCCGCCCAGACCCGGCAGGTCTTCGACAACATCGGCAACGTCCTCAAAACCGCCGGCGGCAGCTTCGACGATGTGGTCGAGCTGATGTGCTACATTGTCGGCCGCGATTCTGTGCCGGGGTACATGGAGGCGCGCACGACGATCTTCGAGGAGACCTTTCCGGACGGCAACTACCCGACAGCGAACCTCCTGGTGATCGAAGGACTTGCCGACGAGCGCTTCCTCGTCGAGATCTCCGCGGTAGCCGCCCTGCCCTGATCGCGAACTGCGCGACATGCCCGCCATCACCGGAATGCTCCGGCTCGACGAGACCATCCACCGGATGGGCGGTCGCGGCGACAACTGGCACACCACCTGGGCGGCTAACGGCAGGCAGTACACCGCCATGTGCGACGGCACCGGGTTCGCGGATGTGCCGGGGCACGACGGCACCTTCTACATCAGCCGCGTCTATGCCGTCAACGGAGAGCCGCCCGCGCACTCATTCGAGCACCTGCCGGGTTTCCCGGTCCTCACCAAGGGACCGGGCAGGGATGACCGCAACCGGTTCTACGGCTTAGGCATTCTCGCCATCGACGACCACCTATATCACTTCCTTTCCACCCCCAACCATCCCTTCACTTACGACGGCGCCCGGTTCGTCGGCTCCAAGCTGATCCACTCACCCGACCTGGGCGAAACCTGGCTGAACCAGGATGGCTCGCCATTGCGCTGGGAAACCTGGACGGAGCGCAGCCGCGACAACATGGTCTTCTTCGAGGAGCCCGACGACGCCTTCGCGCTGGTCTCCGTCCTGCAGATGGGACGCGACTACGAGCACAACCAGGACGGTTATATCTACCTCTACGCCCCCAGCGGCAGCACCGAGGGCACGATGAACCAGCTGGCGCTCCTGCGGGTACCGCGCGACCGCCTCCTCGACCGGTCGGAGTACGAGTACTGCGCCAGCCGCAGCGGCGACGCGGCAATCTGGACCAACCGCATCGAGGACCGCCGTCCCATCCACACCTTTCCGTCCGGATACGTAAATACGAGGGTCCATCCCTACGCCTGGCAGCCGAGCGTAGTCTACAACGCCCCCCTCGGACTCTACATGATGGCGAGCTGGGGGATGGCCGTCACCGCCGACGGCATGTGGTTCGGCGGACCGAGTTACCTCGGGTTCTGGACCTCGGAACATCCCTGGGGGCCGTGGACGCAGGTGCATGAAGAGCAATCCTGGACACCGGCCGACGACCCGCTCGCCCTCGCCTACCAGCCGCAGATCTCGCCGAAGTGGATCGCCGAGGACGGCCTGTCCTTCTGGATGGCCTGGACCGATTTCCAACGGGTTGGCAAAGGGGGGCCGCGTCCCTATTACGACTACAACATCCAGCGGGTCACGATCCTGACGACCTGAAATGCCCGACGACCAGCTGCTGCGTTTCCTCTGCCGCGCGCAATGGATCCCCACCTGAATATCGGAGCAATGCGAGCGAGGATCGGCGGCGTCAGGTCACCACGCCGTTCCCCTGTCCGGCGCCTCGTTTCGGTATGGCGGTTCCGGAGCTGCCCCCATCCTGGAATCGACCGTCCCTGACGATCTGACCCCTGTCCCAGTGTCATCGCCTACGCGCCGTAGCGGCGCAGCGTCCCCTCCCAGGTAGCGACGATCAGGCCGTCGTCGAGAACCACCGGTACCGCGGTGATCGGCGCCTCGAACTGGGTCCGGGCCAGACAGACACCCGAGTCGATGTCGAGCTGGTACACCACGGCGTCGCCCCCGCAGGCGATCAGGGTGCCGTCGTACAGCACCGGCGGCGCCAGCACCGTGCTCACGTCCCGCTGCTGCGCCGCCATGTCGAGCACGTTCGCCCCGGTGTGGAACTGCCAGAGCCGCTTGCCCGACTCCAGCTCGCACG
>CAYWBJ010000293.1:0-25728 GCA_964456165.1 uncultured Gemmatimonadaceae bacterium
CTGCTGATTCCGACCGAACATCCCGCTCCGGTGGAGGCGGGCGAGGAGCTCGGCCGGATGCAGGTCAGCCTAGGCGACAGCGTCCTGGCGATGGTCGACCTCGTCGCTGGGAAGAGCGTCGGCCGCATGGGCTTCTGGGATATGCTGATGAGCTACTTCTAGGCAGGTCGCGCAGCAGCGACCTGGGCCAGTAGCGGGCACTACTTGTGATAGCGCCCGCCGTGCAGGATGTCGAAGCTGCGGTAGAGCGCCTCCAGCAGCAGCAGCCGCAGCAGCTGGTGGGAGAACGTCAGCCGCGACATTGACCACTTCTCTCGAATCTGCGCTGCCGCCGTCCGTGGCATGCCGTCAGCCCCGCCGATCACCAGGACCAGGTGGGAACAACCGGCATTCATCCAGGCACGCAGCTTCCCCGCCATCTCTTCCGAAGAGAACGACTCCCCCTCGACGAACAAACCCACGATGCGCTGGGCCTTGAGCAGGTCGTCGGGAACGGCACCGTCGCCGTTGCGCAACCGCGCTGTGCGCAACTCGACCTTGGCGTGCCGGGACAGCCGCTTCAGGTATTCGGATTCGGCCGGCTCCAGCCCGGCGTTGCGGTGCTGCTGGAAGGAAAGGATGGTGATGCGCATCAGTATTTGTCGGGAGCGATCGCCATCTCCCGGTTCTTCAGCGGCAGCTCGACCCGCGAGCCCCCCTGCCGGCTCGACTCGACGATTCCCAGGATAATCTCCTGGCTGCGGCAGGCCAACCTCAGGTTGCCCTTGGTCTCACCATCCTCGTCGAGGGCCCGCGCCAGGTCGTCGATCCCGGCCAGTGTCGGACTGTAGATCTCAGGCTCTTCGGAAGAGACCTCGACCATCATGCCGCCAGCGTCCGGCTTGCGCAGCTGCAGCGTCACCCCGTCGCTGATCATCCGAAGCTTCCCCTCGGTGCCGCTGATCTCGAACTCCCAGCCACCGGCGGCGGTCAGAATGGCCTGCACGCCATTGCGGAACCGGACGTGTCCCAGGTCGATCCGGGGATCCACCAGGAGCCGATCTCCTTCCCAGTCGGATTGGGCCGCGGCGATCGTGCCCTGCACGAATTCCACCTCGGCGTCACCGGCCAGCATCAGGATCGCATCGGCTGCGTGCGTGTGGCTCCACTGCGCCGCACTGGCCCCGCAGTGCGCCAGGATCGCCTGTACCTGGCCGACGGCGCCATCGGCCAGCATGCGGGCGGCTTGACGGTAGGCCGGCTTGTAGCGCCGCTGCGTGCCGTAGTTGAACTTGACCCCATGGCGCTCGCACGCCGCCAGCATAGCATCCGCCTCTCGCATCGAGTTGCAGAGCGGTTTCTCGCAATAGAGCCCCCTTACCCCGGCCGCGGCGGCGGCGACCGTGATCCGCGCGTGCGGCCCCGGGCGGGTAGCGATGCAGAGAATGTCCAGCTCCTCCCGGCGGATCATCTCCTCGAAATCCGCGTAGGCGCGGGCGGCTCCGTAACGGGCGCAGATGGTCTCGGCCTTTTCCGAAACCGGATCTGCCACGGCCACCAGAACCGTCCGGGAACAGGCCGTTACAGCGGCGGCGTGGGAGTAGGGAAGCAACCTCTGCTGCAGCGCGTCGCCGCGGTCGATCACCTCGTCATCGATCGTAGCGCCCATGCGGCCGCAACCGGCCAGACCGACCCGGTAGCGCTGGTTCATAGAGTTGACCTCTAGGAGGTGTTGGGGTAGATTATGCCCCTGAAAATGGGGTATCGGGGCGATTAGCTCAGGTGGCTAGAGCGCCTGCTTGACATGCAGGAGGTCGGTGGTTCAAGTCCACTATCGCCCACCATCAAGAAAGGCCCTCGGATCGATTGATTCGGGGGCTTTTCTTATGCCCTGTAAAACCTCCACTTAAAGTGACCTACCCCCACCTATGTGTCCACATCCAGAGTTAGGATGTGGCTGCGATGAGCAGTCCTGGCGCCACTTCGGGCGCCGGTGGTTTATTGCCGAGCGCACTATTTGGTCGGACCTGATTTTATCCCCGACGCCAGCCCTCCGTCAACACCTTTGCCTCCTCCAACGTCGTGAAAATCTTCCTGTTGAGTAGCTCATCTCTGAGCCTGCCGTTGAAGCTTTCGATGTAACCGTTCTACCAAGGACTGCCCGGTTCGATAAATAGCGTTCCGACATCGAGCTTCGAGAGCCAGTCCCGACACGGCTTGGGCCACGAACTCAGGTCCGTTGTCCGATCCGATGTGTTTCGGGATACCGTGTCTTAACATCAGCCCGGCCAACGTTCGTAAAACGGCTCTTGCGCTTTGCTTGCGAGCAACCTCGATCGCCAGACACTGGCGCGTGAACTCATCGACTACATTCAGCAGCTTTAATGGAAAATGGCAGCAGTATACAGTTGATCTCATCATGCGCGAATCTCAAGGGGCTTGCTGCATTTTCAGTGTATAGTGCTACAAAGGCGGCGGTGCGCTCATTAGCACGCTGCCTGGCAGCGGAACTCGCCCCGAAGGGTATCAGGGTGAATTGCCTCAGTCCAGGGTGCATTGAAATTACCGTCTGGACAAGATCAGGGGTGCCAGCCGACCAGGTTGACGAAGTAAAAGAGTCCATGATTCCCATGGAACGTTTTGGTGAGCCCGATGAAATTGCGTCGACGGCCCTTTTCCTGGCTTCCGAGGAATCCTCCTACGTAACTGGCGCCAATATCGCGGCGGACGGGGGCTTCGCGCAGGTGTAGAGAGAGCGATCTATGTTGCAGCCGTCAATCGGGTGTCGGAGAGTGGGTTCAGACGAAGCACTCCCGTCGCCGCAGACGCAGCAACGCGAGGAGAATCGCCACCCCGAGCCCGACCATCAGGTAGGCGCGGCTGTAATACACCTCTGTCCCGTACGCCAGATAGTCCGCACTGCTCCGCTCGAACGGATTCAGGTAGATGCTCCAACGCGTGCCTCCAACGACCTCTTCGAGTATCCAGCAGCCGAAACCGACGATCAGCAGGACAGCGGCCGTACCGTTGCCGCTGCGCAACAGGGTGGCCAGCATGAAGCCGATGCTGCTGAGGAACGCGATCGGGAACATCACGTGGAACACCAGCGCCCAGGTAGGCAGTTCGGCCAGGGCCAGGTCGCAGAGTGCCGCGAGCCCCAGGAGGATGCTGGCAATCGCCAGCTGCTGCACCAGGTGACGGGCCAGCCAAACCTTGAAGCGATAGTCCGGTATGCCGAAGAAGGTTTCCAGCATGCGGGCGTCCACGTCGCTCTGCAGCGTGTAGGCGGAAGGATAGAAGGTCAGCAGCAGCCCGGGCACGAGCAGAAAGTGGAACACGGTCGCCGCGTTCGGCGGCACCTCCTCCTGCACCGCGTTGACCACCACTAGCGTGCAGAACATCACCAGCGCCAGCAGCAGGAACCAGGCAAACTTGCCGGCGAAAACCTGGCTCGCCGTGTAGCGTGTGAACGACCACAGACTGGCAGACCAGCCCAACATCAGCCTGCCTCCTGATCCAAAAGCCACAGGTAGGAGTCCTCCAGCGTTGGCGTGACCGCTTCGGCCCCGGGCAGCGGCGGTTCGCCGGCCAGGATCCGCACGCGGATGCGATCCCCGTCCCGCATATGGTGGACGATCCGGGCGCTGTGACGAATCTGCTCGAAGAGCCCGTCGTCGATCTCGGCCTGCCACACCGAGCCGCGGGTGAGCTCCACCATCTCCTGCGGGTTGCCGTGGAAGCGGACCTCGCCGTCACTGAGAACGGCCAACCGGTTACACGAACTGGAGATGTCCTCGATGATGTGGGTCGAAAACACGACCACGCGGTCCCGCGCCAGCTCCGCCAGCAGGTTGCGGAAGCGGATGCGCTCGCGCGGGTCCAGGCCGGCAGTGGGCTCGTCAACTACCAGAATTCGGGGCAGGTGCAGCAGCGTCTGCGCGATGCCGACGCGTTGCTTCATGCCGCCGGAGAACCCGCCGATACGGTCGTCGGCGCTGCCCTCTAGATGTACGGATCCGAGCGCCGCATCGACCACCTCGCGGCGCCGGCCCGGCTCCCACTGACCCTTGAGCAGGGCCTGGTAGTCCAGGAATTGGCGCGCCGAAAGGCTCTCGTAGGTACCGAACTCCTGCGGCAGATACCCGATGAGCGACTGCAGCTCTTCCCGACGCTGGGTCAGGTCGATATCGTTGATGCAGACCTTGCCCAGACTCTGGTCGAGAATACCGCAGATGATGCGCAGCAGCGTCGTCTTGCCGGCCCCGTTCGGACCCACCAACCCGAACATGCCGCTTTCGATCTCCAGCGACACGCCCTTCAAGGCCGTGAAGGGCTTCTTCCTCTTGCCGACAATCGGGATCGCCCCCACCAGGAGATAGAAAGCGCGTCGCGTGCGCCGGAACCTGCCGGTGATCGAATCCACGATGACGCCGCCGGCCTGCAGGCGGCGCGCGCCCCGGTTGATCGCGGCACCGAGGTACCAGACGAAACCGACAATCACGACCGGCGCCGGCTCCTCCCACAGACTGCGGTACCACGCCAGATGCGCCGCGGGCAGCAGCCAGTATCCAAGATGATAGACGAAGCGGGTCAGCCGCGTCGGCCAGCGGCCGGTGGCCGGCAGCAAGGTCCAGACCAGCCCGAGGGCGTGGCCTGCAAAAGCGACCGAGGAGATGGTGATCCAGACGTCGCTGTGCAGGTAGAAGTAGGTGAAGTAGCAGTGAAATCCCAGCAACGGCAGCCGCCAGGTCAGCGCCCGCAGCCGCGCAGTCCGATCCCGGCCGCTCCCACCCTGCTGTCTATCTCCCCTGCCCCACTGCCGCACGAAACGAACAGGCTCATCGTACACTTTGACGACATTGCGAATCGCGATTCGCAGCGGCTCGTCGGTACCGATCAGGTCGGACCGGCTGTGTCTCAGGCTGGCCTGGGCGAACCAGGTCAACCCGGGCACCAGTCCGACCAGAGCCGTGCCGAAGGCGAGCTGCCAGACCCAGGCGTCAACGTGGGCGGCGGTCGCCCACGCCCCGCCGGCCAAGGCCAGTACCTGCGCTGTCTTCAGCCGCCAGTGGAGCCCTCCCAGCCAGGAAACGGCGGTCGCCAGGCCGAAGTAGACCGTGGGAACGAGCACCAAAGTGAAGACAGTGCCGGCTACTAGCCCTCCGATCACGGCGATCGCGAAGGGCGCGCCGATCAGCGCCACGTATTCGGCATCACCCAGCGCCAGCGGCAACATTGCGAGAATGGTCGACAGGGCCGTGATCAGGATCGGTCGCACCCTTACCTGCCCGGCCGCCAGTAGCGCACGGCTCAGGCGCCAGCCCTGACGCTGCAACGTACGTGCGTAGTCGATAAGCATGATGCCATTATTGACCACGACGCCGAGCAGAATCAGAAAGCCGATCAGCGCGTTGGCGTTGAACAGGGTGTTGCCGGTCAGCGTCAGCCCCCACAGGGCTCCGACAGCGGCAAGCGGCAGCGTCACCATCATAGCCAGCGGTGCCACCAGCGACTCGAACACCGCGGCGAGAACCATGAATATCAGCACTACGGTCGCCCCGATGAGGAACGGGAACTCCTCCAGCTCGGCTTCGTCATGCTCCACCTCAACGGCCATGCCGGCCGGAATCCTGATCTCCTCGACGAGTCGATCGACCGCGGACCGCCCGACCTCCAAAGCGTCCGCGGAGGCGGTGACCTCATCCTCGAAGCTGTAGGATACCGAGACTTCCTTCTGCTGGTTGATCCGTTCGAAGCGGCCATAACCCTGCTCGTAGCGTAGGCCGGCCAGCTGCGACAACGGCACGAAGCCGCCGTTCTTTGCGCGCACAGCCAGCTCCCGCAGGTCATCCACCTGCCGGGGCGGATGCCCTACCGTCGACAGGACGACTTCGGTTTCCTCACTGCCGCGTTTCAGCCGCGCCGCGCTCGGCAGCTGCTCCCGGAAGTCGGAAAGTGCGACACCGATGGCTTCGGGCGGGACGTCGAAATGGGCGCCGGCAACGCGATCAATGAGCAGCTCGATCTCCGGCTGGCCCTCCGCAACCGACACGTCCGACCGACGCACTCCCGGCACGCGCCCGAGGTTGAAGCCGATATCTTCAGCGATCGCCTGCATCAGGCTCAGATCGCTGCCCCGCAAAACCACCCTTTCGGATGCCTGGCCAATACCAAGCAGGCGCTGGAAGCCCCTGGAGCCGAAGCCGCCGCCGCCTTCACGGCGGCTGGCATTGCGGGGCTGGTCCCAGGAGAATCCCACGGCGGGGAAGCCGCTGCGGAGGCGTTCGAGGATATCCCGCTTGATCATCCCCAGGTTGCGCCTGTCGATATCGTAGAAGTCCTCCTTCAGCTCAAAGGCCAGGTGCAGCCGCTCGGCCTCGATGTCGATCTTCCGCTGGTCCACCTCCTCGACATCTGCGAGCCTGCCGTCCATCTCCCGGGCCAGCCGGTCGGCGACGGAGAGGGTGGAACCGCCCGGGAGCATGGCGTAGAGGTCCAAGCTGGTCAGCTCCACTTCTTCGCCGCTGTCGACGCTCACCGCCAGGCTGACCAGCAGACTGACGAACAGCGCCGCGGCGGCAACGACCACAGTGCGGGCCGGGAACCGCATGCAGGACTTGAGCAACAGCGTGTAGACCTGCAGCGGGCGATGGCGCTGCGAAACGGGATTGAAGCTGAAGCCGGCGTGGGACCGGCGCCGCAGGATCCAGTGGACGAGGACCGGGATCAGCACCAGCGCCACCAGCAGTGAGACGACCAGCGTCGCGACAATCGCGACGCCGACCTGGCGGCCAAGAATACCTACGAGGAAGTTCTCGGAGAAGGCGAAGGGCAGGAAGACGCAGACGGTGGTGAGCGTGGCGGCAAACACGGCTCGCCAGACCTGGCGTACCCCGGCGGCGACGGCCGCCGCCACCTCCCTGCCACGGGTGAGCTGCCGGTAGATGCTCTCCAGCACAACGATGCTGTTGTCCAGCAGCATGCCGACGGCGACCGCGATACCTACCATGGAAAGCGTGTTAAGGGTAAGGTCGAGCGCATAGAACAGGTTCATGGCAATCAGCACCGACACCGGCACGGCGACCGCCACCACCGCCACCAGGGCCAGGTTGCGCAGGAACACCCACAACACACCCACCGCCAGCAGCGCCCCCAGGACGGCCAGCGCCTCGATGTCGCCGATATTCTTCTCAATCGCTTCGGCCGAGTCGCGCTCGATCACCAGCTCAACGCCATCTGCCTCGAGCATGCCGTTCAGCCGCTCGACGGCCGCGCGCGTCGCCCGTGACAGTTCCAGCAGGTTGGCCTGGCGGTCGCTGACCAGGGACACGGAGACGGCCTCCCTGCCGTTGATGCGGGCTATCGTTTCTCCGACCGCGGTGCCCTCGAGCACGAGCCCGATCTGCCCCAAGCGCAACCCGTCGTCACGCACGATCACCTGGCGGAGCTCCTCCAGGGAACGATAGTCGCTGGCCAGGTTGACGAAGTAGCGGCGCTGGCCGTCGTGGGCCTGGCCCAAAAACCGCCGCGGCTGGGTGCCCTGGGCGATCTTCTGGTTCACCGCGCTCAGCGTCAGGCCATGGCTCCGCAGCAACTCTTCGGGCAGCAGGACCTCTACCCGCTGGGCCCGCCCGCCGAAGACCCGCACGTCGGCCATCCCATCCAGCCGGCTCAGGTCGGAAACGACCTTCGCGTCGACGACGTGGCGGATCTGGTCCATAGCGCCGACGCCGCGCGCTTCGATCGTCATGAAGCGGGAGGCGATCTGCTCGGTGTCGATCCTGCGGACGACCGTGCGGTAGTCCTCCCCGAGCGTGGCAGCGACAGCCTCGATCTCCTGCTGCAGCTTGAGGAAGGCGTAGCGCTGGTCGCTGTCCTGACTGTAGAACACGGCCAGGCTCGCCGACCGACGCTCGACGACGGTCTCGATGCTCTCGATCCCTTCCAGGCCGGCGATGGCGCTCTCGACCGGGATAACCGCCTGGCTTTCAATGTGCTGGGGATCCGCCTCGCGCTGACTCTGCACCTGCACGATCAGCATCGGCAGCTCGGCTTCGGGCAGCAGCTCTACCGGCAGGCGCTCGTAGGAGATCGCACCGAGCATGCAGCCGCCGATCGCGAGCATGCAGACCGTCACCGGTCTTCTGAGCAGGAGGGCGATCAAGCCTCAGGCAGGGCGGGGCTGGAGGCGGTCGATGCGCGCCAGCAGGTGATAGGCGCAGGGAATGACGACGAGGGTGAGGAGGGTGGAGGTGACAAGACCGCCGATGACGGCAACGGCCATCGGCGCGCGCAGGGCGGCACCCTCGCCGACGCCGGCCGCCAGAGGCAGTAGGGCGAGCATCGTCGTCGCGCTCGTCATCACGATGGGACGGATGCGGCTCTGCGCGGCGTCGACGACCGCCTCGGTCACTGCCCTCCCCGACCGGCGCTCCTGGTTAATGCGATCCACGAGAATGATCGAGTCGTTCACGGCGATGCCGGTGAGCATGATGATGCCGATGAACGACATCACGTTCAGCGGCATCCCCAGCCCCATGAGCAGGACCACCGTGCCGACACCGGCCAGCGGCACCGTCAGCAGGATGACGAACGGATGCACCAGCGATTCGAACTGGGCGGCCATGACCATGTAGACCAAGACCACCGCCAAGATCAGAGCGAAACGCAGACTGTCGAACGCCTCCTCGCGCAGCCGCTCTTCACCGGTGACGGCAAAGCTGTATTCCGGAGGCCAGGAAATGGAGGCCAGCGCCGCTTCGACCTCGGCTGCCACCCGGTCGAACGGGCGCTCCGTGTCGAGCTCCGCACTAACCTCCACCGTCCTCGTCTGATCCGTCCTGGTTATCGACCGCGGCGCCATGCTGGTAGCCAGCCGCGCCACCTGGTCTAGACGCACCCTACCGCCGTCGCCCTTCTCCAGCATCGCCCGTTCCAGCCCCCGCACGGACAGGGCGGGGCGTTTGATGACGATGTCCGTGTAGTCGCCCCGCTCGCGCAGCTGTCCAGCATCGCGCCCCGACAGCAGGTGCTCCAGCTGCGTGCCGATCTCGGTGACGCCGATGCCGTGCTGGGCGGCGCGGGTGCGATCGATCTCCACGTCGATCTGCGGCCGGGTAGCGCCGCCGGCGAACTTGATACCGGTGAGAAACGGCATGCCGGCGAGAAGCTCCCGGACGCGTTCGCCCAGGCCCGTCAGTGTCTTCAGTTCTTTCCCCTTGATCTCGACCACGAGCGGAGCCGTCGTCCGCCCCAGGCTCGTCTCAAGTGCCGTCTCCCGCCGCCTGAACTGCGCCCCGATCTGCGGCAGATCGGCCAGCTCGGCTCCCAGCGCCGCAACAAGATGATTCAGGGACAGCGGACTCGCAGCGTCGATCAGTATGCGGATGGAGGCGTTGCCTTCATCGGCAAGACCGACGTCCCCTGAGGCTTCCCGGTCGGTGGCGCCGATCCGGGAATAGACGTGACGCAGGTGGCTCTGGAAGTTCTCGCCAAGGAAGCCTTCGACGTTGCGGACCACCCCCTCGGTTCGCTCCAGCGGTGTGTCGACTGGCAGCGCCAGCGCCAGTTCCAGCACCCCCTCGCCGGTGCGGGGCATGAACTCGCTGCCCAGCTGTGGCAACGCGGCCGCCGTGGCGCCGACAATGACTGCGGCGATCGCCAGCACTGCGAGCCGGCGTCCCAACAGCGCGGTCAGCAGCCCGCGGTAACGGGGAAACTCGACCGCGACCGCCCGGCGGCGCCTGTCACTCCGCAGCAGGCGGGACGACAACATCGGGATTACGACGAGCGCGACGAACAGGCTGGAGAGCAGGGCGAAGGCCACGGTCCAGGCCTGCTCGCGGAACAGCTCGCCGGCAGCGCCGTGCAGATAGACGATGGGCAGAAAGACGACGATGGTCGTCAACGTCGCGCTCGTGATCGCGCCCCCTACCTCGGCCGTGCCCTCGACGGCGGCGTCAGCCAGCGTGGCTCCCGCCTCGAGCTTGCGAAATACGTTTTCGACGACGACGATGGCGTTGTCGACCAGCATTCCCGCGCCCAGGGCCAGACCGCCGAGTGTCATCAGGTTCAGTGTCAGGTCGCCGAAGTACATCAGGTTGAACGTGGCCACGATGGAGATGGGCACGGCGAGGCTGACGACGACCGTGACGCCGATGCGGCGCAGGAACAGAAAAAGCACGAGCACAGCCAGCAGGATACCGAACAGGCCGGTCTCCTGCACCTCCGTCACCGCCGCCTCGATGAACCGGGCCTGATCCTCTACCACCTCGATCCGGTAGCCGGGCAGGGACCGGCGCAGCAGCCCGAGCTGGTCGTGGATGCTGCGCGCCGCGTCGATGGTGTTGAACCCGCCTTCCTTGTATATCTCAAGCCCGATGCACCGGCGCCCGTCCAGCCGCACGGCGTTGTCGGGGTCACCGAGCGTCACCCGCACCTGCGCCACCTCCCGCAGCCTCACCGGGACGGCGACCGCGGCGGCGGGCTCGACAACCACCCCACCAACGCTCCGCGCCCCGGTCGCCGGCGTCCGGGTGGTGACCACCAGCTCGCTGAGCTCGTCCGTAGAGGTGAGCTCGCCCACGCCCTTGATGATGTAACGGCGCCCCATCTCGACGATGGACCCGCCCGGTATGTTGACGTTGGCCCCTTCGATGGCTGACCTCAGCTGCTCGACGGAAAGCCCGTAGGCCTCGAGCGTGTGAGCATCGGCCAGCACCTCCACCTCCCGCCACCTCTCACCGACCAGCTCCACCGCGGCCACGCCCGCAAGCCGGATCAGCTCGGTGCGAACCACCCTTTCGGCCGTCTGCCGCAGCGCGTCCAGGTCGTCAACCTCTGGATGGTAGAAGGCAGCTACTACGATCGGCACCGCGTTGGGGTCGTGCTGACTGACGCTGACCTCGTCGAGGCCTTCGATCCGCTGCACCTGGTCCGCCATCTGCTTCTGCAGCTCCAGGAAGGCCTCGTCCATGTCGATGCGCCCCCAGCCGTACTCCACCGTGATCAGGGCGTTTCCGGTGCGTGCCATCGAGGTCACCCGCTCGACCCCGCGGGCACGGGCGGCGGCCGACTCGAGCAGGGTGACGAACTGCCGCTCCATCTCCTCCGGCGGCCGATCCCCAGCGGCGACCTCAATGAAGAGCCGCGGGTTCTGCAGGTCCGGGAACAGATCCATGCCCAGCCGCTCGAACGAGAGAACCCCGAGCAGCAGCATGGCCAGCACCAGCATCAGGACCGTCGTCGGGTAGCGGACCGACAACCGCGCCAGCGTCGTCATGTCAACGGCCGGCGGCGGCGTCCGCCGTATTGGTAATCTTCACCTTGGACCTGTTCCTCAGCGTCTCGAAGCCTTCCACAACCAGTCGCTCGCCCTCCTCCAGGCCGGACAGCACCTCGATCTGGTCGCGATTGCTCAGCCCCGTCTCCAGACTGCGTTCGACCGCGATGCCTTTCTCTATGACGAACACCTGCTTGCTATCGCCGCGGTCGATGACCACATCCTTGGGAATGACCAGTGCCGAGTCCTTCGACGCCACCACAACATCAACCTTGAGGAACATGCCCGGACGCACCGAAAGCGAGTCGTTGTCCACCTTCAGCGCCGCCTTGAACATGCGGCTCTGTTCGTCCAGCACCGGCGACACCTGCGCCACCCGGCCGCGCAGCGTGTCGGGGACCGTCCCGCCGTAGTGGGTCGCCAATATCTCCTTACCAGACACGACCTGACCGATCTCCTGGCTCGGGAGCGAGACCTCGGCGTAGAGCGTGCTGTAGTCCATGACCTGGCCGAGGACCGACCCGACATCCACCAGCTGACCTGCAGTGTGGTGCACGAGGTCCACCACCTTGCCGGCGAACGGCGCTCTGACCTCCAGCTTCGCCAGCCGGATCTCCGCGCTCTCCAGGTTGTAGCGCGCGTCGATGTACGCCCGCTCCGCCTCGGCCAGCTCACGCAGGGTGATGCCCCCCTTGTCGAACAGGGCCTGCTGCTTCTCGTACTCCCGCTGCGCCGAGGTGAAGGCCAGGCGTCTCGAGTCGATCCCCACCTGGTTCACCAGCTCCGGATTGCGCAGCTGGACAATGAGCTCGCCGGCCATCGCCTCGTCTCCCATCGCGAACGGACGCCCGGTGCGCGGGTTGTCCTGCAGCTGATAGGCGCCCGACTCCAGGCACTGCAGGTCCCCTTCGCGTTGCGCCCGCGCCGTGCCGGTAGCGGTGGCAAACTCGGCGATCGCCCCCCTGGTAACGGCCTCGACGCGCACCGGGATCGCCGACTCGATGTCGATCTGTGGGCCCCGGTCCTCGCAGGACGAGAGGAACGCGAGCAGCGGGAATGCGAGTGGAATGGTTGACTGCTTCATTCGAAGTCCTCCGGGAGGGCGAGCTTCTGCACCGGCTCGTCGCTGGCAAAATCGTATAGGGTGCGCACCTTCAGGTCGAGCAGCGCGAGACGATAGTTGATCCGCACGCCCACCTCGTTGATCTGCTCGCGGGAAAGCTGGTTCTGGTAGTCGGCGATGTCTTTCGATGACAGGTCGCCGTACCGGTAGCGCTCGAGGTTGATCTCGTAGGTCTGGCGGGCGTTGACGACGTTCTTGGCGGCGATCTCCATGCGCAGCTTTTGGGTTTCCAGGTTGCGATGGGCCTGGCGGATCTGGGCCACGATGCCCTTGCGCTCCTGCTGCGCCGACAGTTCGGTCCGGGTCACAGACTCGGTCGCCGCCGCCAGGCGGTGCTCCTTCTCGCCCCAATCGTACAGCGGGATGTTGAACGAAAGAGTCACCCGCTGGTTGCGCGACGGGTCCTCGTAGATTCCTGTCAGTACGTCATCGGTTCCGGTCAGGCCGAAAGTCAGGTCCATCGAGCCGGCGAACTCGTTCTGGGCGTCGGTGGTCACCAGCTCCCGCATGGCGTTGCGGATCACGATGTCCTGCTGACGCAGCTCCATCCGGTTAGCCAGTCCCAACTCGATCGCCTGCTTCAAGTCGACCCGGACCGGCTCACCGCGCACCGTGGCAGTCACGCTCATCGGCTGCTCGAGCGGGATCCCGAGCAGCATCTTCAGCTCGTCCAGCGCATTGGCGTAGTCCAGCTCCGAAGTCCGCATGTCAGCCTCGGCGTTAGCACGGGTGATGTCGGCCTGCAGCAACTGCTCCGGCGCCGCGATCCCGGCCTCCACCTTCCGAGCGATGATCTCGTAGCGCTCCGCCGCGTTGGTCAGCTCTTCCGCGACGATCTGGACATTGCGCTGCTTCAGGTACAGATCGAGGAACAGCCGGGTCACCTGGCTCTCGATCTGCAGGCGCTCAATCGCGTAGCTCAGCTCCGCCGATTCCAGGGCCAGCTCCAGCCGCTCGAGATCGAAGCGCGTGCGGTTGTAGGTGAACAGCGGCTGCGAGTAGTTGAGGAACAGCTGGTTGCTGTAGGTCTGCTGCGAGCCGCGCCCGGCGAAGGAGTTAGAGGCGTCGCGCCAGTCCAGCGACTGCACCAGGCTCAGCGTCCCGTCCGTCCGCTCCACCCGTTGCCGGATCGAGAGGCGGGCACCCAGGTAGGTCTGTTCCTGCGTGTTGTACTGCGACGTGAGGCCGCTGAAGATCCGGTCCTTGCTGAACTCGTACGGCGTGACAGTGAGCCCGAAGCGCGACTTGAGCGCCGCCCGCTGCGCCTGCAGATTGCGCCGGCTGATCCTCAGGTGGTGGCGGGCATCCTGGATCGTGGGGCTGCGATCGAAGGCTAGGGACAGGGCAGTCTCCAGCTCCAGCTCCTCCCCCGCTCCTGGCTGCGCCGTCCCCAGGACCGACGCTGTAATTGCGAGAGCTCGCGCCACTCGGCGCCAAGGCTTTCGGCACTGCCGCGCGTTGGAATGCTCGTTCATAATCTCTCCACCCATTTAACGGCGTCGGCGACCACGGCACCACCGGGCGCGCGATCGGACAGCTCGACATGCGCCGGTCCGGCAGCGAGGCGGTAGGTGCCGATGTAGTTCCAACCCTCCGCCGCCTGGTCCGCGTCGAGCTCGACCGGCTCGACGCCGCTCTCGTGGTAGACCTTCAGGTCCATAGTGCTCTTGCCTCGTCGCCAGCTGCCGTGGCGGCGGGAGTACCTCTGCTCATCGGGAGCACCGACGAAGTAGTAGAGCTCGTAGTCTCCCTCGCGTTCGATCTCGGCGCGCCAGGAGACGATGCTGCGGCCATCGCCCGCACGCTTGTAATGCCCCGACAGAACGAAGCGGCCGTAGAACCGGCGCTCGGTCGTCGCTGCCCACGTGCCGGGGGGATCATATGTCCGCATGCTCACGTAGGGGCTGTCCCGCTGCCGCAAGTCGAAGAGGTCAACCAGGAGCCGGCGTAGCGGATTGGCCTGCTCGGTCTCGTGCACCTCGAAGCCCTCGTCCTCGTTGTCCACGACGTATTGCGCGAATGCAGGCGGCGGTTCGTCGGCCAGCAGTTGCATCTCCTCTCCTTCGAACGGGCGGACCTTTCGTCGCAGCTTCTGATCCCCGAAGGGCACGGAGATGAGCGAGGGAATGTTCCGTGAGACGTAGGTGTCCAGAACCATCTCGGCGGTCTGGTTGGCGAGCAGGATGCCGCCCCGCTTCCGCGTCCCGGCCGGCATGGCAATCACAGTGGAATGGTCCAGCCACTCGCCTTGGCGGTCGAACCAGAATGGCCTGGTTCCCGACGCGCGTTCGCGGAAGCCCACCTCGATCAGCCCGTCGACGGCAGTCGGGTTGCTGACCTCGAACTCCACCTGGGTGCGGGTTCGCTCCCCGTCTCGCACTAGGTAGGACTCGGTAACCCCCACCTCGTAGCCGGGCAGATCCGAACGTCGGTACCAGTCGTCGATCACCGACTCGGGGTCGAGCTCCGAGCCGCCCAATAGCTCGATTACCTCCGCTTCGGAAAGGCCGCGGTTGTAGCTTGCTGTAACCGTCGCCGCCATCACCGCGTCGAAGTCTCCGTCCGCTTTGGCGGCGAACAGCTGCACCAGCTGCCGCCCCTTCGCCTGAATTGCCGCCCCGCGGATGTCCCGGGGCAGTTCGGTGTCAGCGATCAGGTCGGCCAGGGAGTTCTCCTTGAGCATCAGGTTCGCCCGTTCAGCCAGCGTCAAGCCGCTCCAGCGGCGGTGTCTCGTGTTCTGCGGCGGCTCGACCCGCTCCTTGAAATAGGATTCGAAGGCGTAGTTGACCAGCGGCCAACGCTGGGAAGCGATGTGACTCAGGTGGGACACGAACATGGGCAGCAGCTTGTATCCGGTTTCGACCTCATCGGGAACCCTCCGCCACGCGGGAATCTTGGTCCCCAGCAGGTCTAGGACGGCGAAAGTGCGCAGGTAGTCGCGTTGCAGGGCTTGGGCGGTTTCGGCCTGGTTGGCCCACTCCTGGCTCCGTCGCGATCGCCGTTTCTGCCGGCGGAAATCGCACCCCTCGCACAGCGCACCCATCTCCGGCATGAACAGGATCTCGGGCTGTACCGTCTCCTGCGCCACGCTCCACAGGCGCTGGTAGGCGTAGATCTGGATCGGCGTCTCCACCAGGGTCAGTCGCGGGTAGGGATACTCCAGTCCCAGCGCTACCTCGTATTCGTTGCGCAGCTCGGTGATCAATTCCGGCAGCACACCGGTCACCGAATCCAGGTAGGTATCGAAGTAGTTGTGGCCGGGCCGGATGGCCAGGCTGTAGGTGACCCCGCCTACCTCGAGCTGCCGTACTTCGTACGGCCCCATCGTCAGCGACAGCTGGGAAAGCGGGTAGTCGGCGCGAAAGTGATAGCGTCGCGTGAGCGTGTCGACCTGGACCACGCCCTGCGAAAACGCGGTCCAGCCCTCGGGCACGACGACTGACAGATCGTAGCGGGTGTAGTCGCGGTGGCCGGCCGCCGGAAAGGCAGTGCCGGGCGGCATCCCGGCGCGCGGGTACCAACCGCTCTCCGGCGTCAGGTGCAGGTAGCCTGGGGTCACACTTGCATACCGCTTGGGCACGGAGTGCAGCCACAACCGGTACTGCGCCTCGTGGCGTTCCTGCTCGACGTCCAGGTAACAGAGCCGCTCGTCGATCTCGCCGGTGTAGACCATGCGCACCTGGAGCGAGTCGCCGGGAGCCAGCGCAGCGCCAGGCAGGATATGCACCAGGTGCTCCTCGCGGTGGTGTTTCAGAGACTCACCTGCAACGGTCAGATCGCGTAGCGACAGACCGGGATTCAGGGTGAGGAGAAGCGTGTCCAGGCCAGCCTCGTGGTCGTTGACCAGGACCAGGTCCGCGGCAACGGAGAGCCCGCGTCCGAGGTGCTCCACCGCAAGCGCACAGGACGCCATCGTCGGCGCGGGTCGCTGCGCCGCCGCCGCACTCGTCTCACGCAGGGTCTGGCGATAATCGCGGGCCTCCAGTTGCTCGCTCAGGTACGTCTTGCCCGTCCATGCCGCGCCTGCAGCGCAGGCAATCGCAGCGCCGCAGCTGGCCGCCACCGCCAGTCGCGACTGCGGCAGCCGGCGAACCAGCAGCGGCGCGGTGGCGATGCAGGCCAGTCCGAACAGCAGGTGCGTGCCGCGCACGAGCAGAAGCTGGCGCTCGTTGCCGGCACCGACGAAGCCGGACCACATCATCGGAATGTGGAAGGCGAACAGATCGAAAAAGTAGAAGTAGCGATACCCTGCCCAGATGAGAGACCCAGCGCCGAGGCCGACGACCAGCACGAGGACAACGGCCTGGTTCCGCAGGATCGACACCAGGAGAACCGCCAGGCCGGTCGTCAGGACCATCGTCGGAACCGCCGCCACGAGGATCGCCATGGCGTAGGGCTGCCAGGTCAGCGGCACGGGAGCGAAGATCTGGTGCAGGACCGCAGCCACCGCCAGGACGATCAGCTCCAGAACACCGAACACCGTCGCCACACCCAGCACCTTGCCGATGATGTAGTCGAGGTTGGTGTAAGAGTGCACGAACGAAGTCTGCGCCGTGTCGTCCCGGCGATCCCGCTTGTAGAACTCGGTAGCCAGCAAGGCGGCCATCGCGCCCAGGTAGACGTTCAGCAGCTTGATGTTGCCCAGCGGCAGCGCCCCGGCCAGCGCCACCATGTGATGTGGTACGTGGGTCTGTGGCGAGTTCATGATGATGTTGAACATCACCAGGTAGAACAGGGCGATGCCCAGAGAGATGCGGAAAGCCCAAGACCGCTGCAGCAGCCGTGCCTCGCACCGGGCGATGTGGCCGATCATGCGGAAGTGGATCACGGCACCACTCCCTCTCCGACCTCGGCCTCGAGACTCATCTCCTGACCGATGGACATCATGTAGTACAGGTAGGCATCCTCCAGGTTCGGATCCACCGGCTCTGCCCCGGGAGCCGGTGGAGACTCCGCCACCATGCGCAGCTCGTACCCTTCCGGGGCCGGCACCATCGAGACGACCGGGTAGCGCCCCTTGAGCCGATCCAACTCCGCGAAGCCGGCGACGACCCTCCAGACCCGGCCACGGGCCCGGTCGACCAGTCCCGTCGGTGCGCCGTTGAAGACGATCCGACCCTCGTTAAGCAGTGCCAGGTCGGTGCAGGTGGAAGATATGTCGCCCACGATGTGGGTGGAGAGGAGGATGATGATCTCGCCGCGGGCCAGGTCGGCGAGGAGGTTGCGGAAGCGCAGCCGCTCCTGCGGATCCAGTCCCACCGTCGGCTCGTCGACCACCATCACCGCCGGGTCCCCGATGAGGGTCTGGGCGATGCCGAGCCGGCGCTTCATGCCCCCCGACAGCTTGCTGGCCTGGCGGTCCCGAACGTCGAACAGTCCCACCTGCTCCAGCAGTTCGTCGACGCGGGCGCGGCGCGCCTTCCGGCGGTGGAGGCCGGCCAGGCTGGCGGCATAGTCCAAAAACTCCCAGGTAGCCAGCCGCGGGAAGCGGCTGAACTCCTGAGACAGGTAGCCGACCATGCGCCGGATCTGCGCCCGGTCGCGCATCAGGTCGAGATCGTCGAACCGGACCTGTCCCTGGGAGGGCTTGAGCAGGGTGACCAGGATCTTGATCAGCGTCGTCTTGCCGGCCCCGTTCGGCCCCAGCAATCCGAACATCCCGCTACCAATGTCGAGATCGACCTCGCGGAGAGCCAAATGGTCCTTGTAGCGCTTGCTGAGCTTTCGGATCTCTATCCGCAACAGCTATCTCCCGTGGCGGCCACCGTTGGCGGGCGGCAGCGCACCTCGAACTATGGTCGCCCCTCGAAGTGGGCCGCCGCCGCCCGGAGCACGTGCGAATCGTCCGACCATCCCAATCTTCGCAGCAGACCTGGGACCCGATCATCGCCAGCCCCAGCGACGGGAGCAGGTCATCCCGGGGATCGTGGAAGTCGCCCACGCTCGGTTCCTCGCGGATCTCCCCTCCCACACCGTGACCGGCAGGGCCCTGATCGCGGTGAACCGTCTCACCCCTGGCCTTCCACCGCCTGCTTTCCCAGCGCGACTCTACTCTTTGTACATCTCCGGGGTGAACCGGTATTCCGAACTGTTGCGCCCCCCCTCCGGCAGCGGCATCAGCCCACCGATGGTCTCGCTGCGGCGCCCCATCATCGCCTCAATCGACTCGTCGATGGTCGAGAGCTCCGCGTCGGTGACCGGCAGCGTGTAGCGCACCATCGGCTCGAGGCGCTGAAAGGCTTCCCCGTAGGCCACGCTCCCCTTGTTGCCGAAGTGGGCGTCCTCCATCTCCGACCGTTTGCGCGAATAGGCGCCACCGTAGAACTGGCTGCCGATCTCGTCGAGGGCCAGCACCTTCTTATCGATAACGTCGGTGATGTCGACAATCAGGTCGACCCGGCTGGTTGCCCCGTACTCCAGGCTGTTGGCGCCCATGTAGGCGATCGGATTCATGAAATACAGGCTGGGCACGGGGTGGCGCGGCTGCCGGCCCCGGCCGGTGCCGTTGGCTACCTGCTGCGCGTATACCGTACACTGGCCGATGGTGCCGTGCATCTTCAGCCCGCCGGTCTCGAACGGATGATGGGTGATGATGACGTCGGGCTTGATCTCGCGAATGGCATCGGCGATCGCCTCGATCTTGTCCTGGGTGACGAGGATGTCGTCGTCCTCGAAGCCCAGGTCCCGCAGGTCGTCGAAGCCGAGAATACGACAGGCCCGGCGCGTCTCTTCCAGCTTCTCCGCCACCGCCGCCTCGACCCGCTGCTCGACGTCGAAATCGGCCCCCTCGCTGCGCTTCTCTTCACTGAGGCGCCAGTGGTGCGAGCGCACGCCCGTGGTGGCGACAAGACAGGTGACCTGGTCTCCCCGGGCGACGTGATGGGCGACCGTGCCGCCGGCCTGGTCGAAGGTATCCGCAGGGTGAGCGGCTACGATGAGAATCTGGATGGAACGACTAGCCATGGTGTAAGTCTCCGGTTGAGGTATTGCGTGAACGATGGTGTGGGAGCCTGTCGGCTCGCTTGGCGCGTCAGGGAAACAGCGGCATTGGGCTCACAAGATAGGCATCGAGCTTCCCCGGAGCATGGATAAATCCCAGGTCTGCGGGCGCAAAGAGGACGGGGCAGCCTGCCTCAGGGCACGGGCTGGTCCCAACTGAACGGTCGCGTCAACCGCAGCTTTCGCTCGGCCTCCTCGTACCAACCCTCCGACATGAACTCGTCGCTGTGCATGTAACACTGCACCACGACCTCGTCGCTGCCCTCGGTGAAGGTGAAGAGCCGGCTCTTGGGGACGTTGGCTACGCCGTGGTAGCGGCTCAGCGACGAGACGTTGACGAAGTGGGTGCCGCCCCATCGGGTCTCGATGTGCGACTTGCCACCGCAGGTGTCGTCCGGGTGGGTGTGCGTGTGTCCGCCCAGCCACAGATCTACCGCCCCCGGGTGGGATTGGAGGTAGCGCTCGAAGGCCCCCGAGTCCGGCTTGCTGTCGACGAAGTACAGGTAGGAGGCGCCGACGGGGGCGCCCTGCGGCTTGAGCCCATGATAGTGGCTCTCCCATTCGCCCTGCGCATTTCTCCGCATTCCCTCCCAGTCACCCGAGGCCACCGTCGTCTCCTTGAGCATGTAGTGGTGAGCGGAAACGATGATGTAATCCGGGTGGGCGGCGACCATCCGGCACCACCAGTCGAAGGTCTCGCCCGTCACCACGCCGGCCGGGTTGCCGCCCAGGTCGCCGCGCCCGATGGTCTGCGACGGCTCGTTGATGTCGCTCATCAGCAGAAACAGGATGTTGCCGACTTCGAACGAATACCGCTCCCAGGTGCCGTCGACCGGGTAACGCCGCGTGGCAGCATCTACCCCGGAATGCGCCGCGTGCTCGCCGGTGGGATCCACCCACTTGCGCCACCACCAGGCCGGCGGCTCGTCCAGCCCGCTGCGATCGTGATTGCCGCAGATGTGGTAGATGTCCTGCCGGCCGTGGGTCTCCAGGGCGCCAAGTTGTCTGACCACCTCTTCTCCCTCTTCGTCCTCCGGCACCACCTGGCCCCCCGACATATCACCGATGTCGACGGCGATGTCCCACGCGAACGACGGCCCGCCGGCGTCACCTCCCTGCTCGGAGGTGCGCAACGCGTACGAGAGACTGTGCCGACCTTCCTTGAGATCGGTGCCCACGTGGGCGTCCCCGAATGCCCAGAGGCAGAACCTGTCAGCCGTCATGGAAATCTCCCATCGATGATCCGGCGTACTGTTTTGAGTCCACAACCGTGAGTGGGAAGTTACGCCTGCAGCGGTTGGTCGGTATCTCCTGGTTGAGCAACAGTCCCGTCGGATTCTAGTCGAGATTGGGATAGCCTCCCACCGGACCAGCGAATGCACCGGTAAGAATCCGCAGCCCCGCTGCTATAACCCTGATGAGTGATCTACTCATCGACCCTGCTCGTCCACCGGCGGATCCGCCCTTGCCGGGTGAAGTTCCCGCGCCCTCTTTCTTAAACATAAACCCTGGAGCGGGAGCCATCATCCCGGTCGGCACTGCAGCAGGAGCGGGACCGCCGCCGGAAGCAACGGAGCCAGAGACGTGACATGACCACGCACACCATGGAGCCCGAGCGCGCCACGGTACACGGCCACTTCTCCCGCGACCTGCCGCCGATCCTGACGATCGAGCCCGGGGACACGATCCGGTTTCGGACGCTCGAAGCCGGCTGGGCGCTAGAGCCTCCAGCGCGCGCCGGTGCCGACTCAGCGTCGTACATCGAGCCTCGCGTCAAGGGCAAGGACGACGGCCACTGCCTCTGCGGCCCGGTCGCGATCCGCGGTGCCGAGCCGGGCATGACACTCGCGATCTCCATCGACCGGATCGTGCCCGGCTGCTGGGGCTGGAGCGGTGCGGGCAAGCGGAAGGAGCTGGGGATAGATGCGGAGGGCT
The DNA here is from genome assembly GCA_964456165.1 of uncultured Gemmatimonadaceae bacterium. Classification (GTDB taxonomy): domain Bacteria; phylum Latescibacterota; class UBA2968; order UBA8231; family UBA8231; genus CAYWBJ01. Next base: position 21,318 of record CAYWBJ010000293.1, read on the forward strand.
GGCAGCCCTACCTGTGGCAGCTTGATGCCGACAACCTGACAGGAGTAGACGACCGGGGACACCGCGTCGCTCTCAAGCCATTCATGGGAGTCATGGGCATGCCGCCCGACGAGCCCGACGGCCATTCCACCGGTCCCCCGCGCAGATGCGGCGGCAACCTCGACTGCAAGGAGCTGGTGGAGGGAGCCGTGCTCTACCTGCCCGTCGCCGTTTCAGGCGGTCTTTTCTCGACTGGCGACGGCCATGCCGTGCAGGGTGACGGCGAGGTGTCCGGCGTGGCGATCGAGTGTCCGATGGATCTCGTCCAGCTCACCTTCCACCTGTTCGAGGGGCAGAGCTCCACGCCCCGGGCCAGGACCGCCGAAGGCTGGCTGACATTCGGCCTGCACGAGGACCTGAACGAGGCGACGCACCAGGCCCTGCATGCCATGCTCGACCTCATGGGCGAGCGACTAGGTCTTGAGCGCAAGGAGGCGCTGGCCCTGGCCAGTCTCGTCGTCGACCTGCGGGTGACACAGATCGCCAACGGCACCCTCGGCGTGCACGCCTGCCTGCCGCACGACGCGATCAGCTCTGGTTCTGGTCCACCTGCAAGCGGCCGGGACCTCCAACGTAAGACTGCGACGGTGCAAATGCCATCACCCCCGTTTTCCGCCACTCAGTGAGCTCGGGCGCGGAGCGCTCTCAGGCCTCGCGGAGCGACCTGGCCAGCACCAGCGCCACTGCTGCCACAACGAGCATCAGGCCGCCGTTGAGCGCCAGCGCCCACTCCACCCCGATGGCGTCGCTGACCAAGCCGAGCTCGCCGTGCCCGATCCAACCGAAGGAGACGGCCAGCATCCAGCCCCCCAGCACCCGGCCCCGCATCACGTCCGGCACATTTGCCTGCAGCAGCCCCCACTGCAGACCGTCAAACAGAGCCGCCATCATGCCGACGCCGACGATGATCATCAACGCCATGGCGAAGAGGCTGGACAAGCCCAACCCCATCACGGCCGCGCCATAGAGGGCAGAGACGATCAGCAGCAGCAGTCCCTTGCGCCGGTATTCGCTCAGGCCGGTCAGGGCCAGAGCGCCGAGAAGACCGCCGAAGCCAGCCATGGCGGTGAGCGTGCCCAAGTCGGATTCGTCCAGCCCCAGTCGCTCGCGCGCCAGCACCGGCAGGACCGAGGCGTGGGAGAAACAGAGCACCTCGACCAGCAGCGTCATGACCAGCAGCAGGCGCACCCTTGGGAGCCCGATCATGATCCGCATTCCCTCCCGGACGTCTGCGAAGACTGACCGGCGCTGGGCCTGCTCCTCACGCGGCCGCGCCGGCACCACCACTCCGATCACGACAATGGCGGCGATCCAGTGCAGCACCGCCGCCGTCGCCAGGGCCGTCGGCACCCCGTAGAGCTCGAGCAGGTAGCCTCCGGTCAAGGCCCCGACGGCGCTGATCGTGCGGAGCCCCACCGAGCTGACCGCGATGCCGTGCATCGCATCGTCGGGCCCCACCACGTCGGGTATCAGGGCCTGCGACGCCGGCAGCTCGAAGCTGGTCATCGCCCCGGCCACCGCGAGCAGGGCGATCACCGGCCAGGCCGAGTCCATCCCGTCGACGGCAACCCAGGCCAGACCGACGGCCGCGAGTCCCTTGATAGCCGCCGCTACGGCCAGCACGTAACGGCGGTCGATGCGATCGGCCACCGCACCGCCGAACGGCGCCACCACGATTCCCGGCGCCGACTGCATCGTGAAGGAGATCGCCGTCAGCAGCGCCGAACCGGTCTCGTCGAACACGAACCAGCCCACGGTCAGCCGGCTGACCCAGACCGCGAACCCATTGACGATGATGGCGACCCACAGCCGCCGGTAGGCTGGATTGCGGAATGCGCGAAGCGCGTGCCACCGCCAGAACCCCGTTCCTCCCATGGACCAGAAGATCGAGAATCGGCCCGCACCGCGCCCACGGCCGGCTACCACGCCCTGCGCACCTCGTCCTGGGGCCGCTCTCGACAGCTGTTTGTCCCTGGGCGATACTAGACGCGAGACTCGAACCCGCGAACAAGGCCACATGACCGACACATCATCCAATCCGCGCCCGGGAGGCCAGATCCTCATCGACTGCCTGCGCCTGCACGGCGTCGACACCGCCTTCTGCGTCCCGGGCGAGAGTTTCCTCGCCTCCCTCGACGCGCTGCACGACGTCCCTGACGACATCCACCTCGTCGTCTGCCGCCAGGAGGGCGGCGTGGCGAACATGGCCGAAGCGTGGGGCAAGCTGACCGGCCGGCCGGGCATCGGGTTCGTCACCCGCGGTCCCGGCGCCACCAACGCCTCGGTCGGCGTCCACACCGCTCACCAGGACTCCACCCCGATGATTCTCTTCGTCGGGCAGGTAGCCCGGCACATGGTGGAGCGGGAGGCCTTCCAGGAGGTCGACTTCCGCCGGATGTTCGGCCAGATGACCAAGTGGGTGGCGCAGATCGACGACCCGGCGCGCATCCCGGAACTGGTCAGCCGCGCTTTCCATGTCGCCACCTCCGGACGCCCGGGCCCGGTCGTGCTGGCGATTCCCGAAGACATGCAGACCGAGGCCGCCGACGTCGACGACGGCCAGCCCTTCAGGCCGACGCAGGCCCATCCCGGCCCCGCCGACATGGATCGGCTGCGCCAGCTGCTGGCGATCGCCGAGCGCCCCCTCGTACTCGCCGGCGGCAGTCCCTGGTCGATCGCGGCGTGCAACGACCTAAAGGACTTTGCCGAGGCCAATCAGCTGCCGGTGGCGGTGACCTTCCGCCGCCAGGACCTCCTCGACAATCGCCATCCCTGTTACGCCGGCGTCGCCGGGCTCGGCATCGACCCCAACCTCAAGGCCCGCATCGATGCCACCGATCTGCTGATCGTCATCGGCGCCCAGCTCGGCGAGCTGGTGACGGGTGGCTACACCTACTTCGACTTCCCCCGGACCAGGCAGCGGCTGGTACACGTTGCCGCCGGCGTCGGCGAACTCGGCAAGCTGCACCAGTTCGAGCTCGGTATCAACGCCGGCATGACCGAGTTCTGCGCCGCCGCCCGCGCCATGGAGCCGGTCGCGGCGGAATGGGCCGCCGCGACCGAAGCCGCGCACGCCGACTACCTCGCCTTCTCCAGCCCGCAGCCGATGCCGGGAGAGGTCAACTTCTCCGAGATCGTCGGCTGGCTCAGCGATCACCTACCGGAGGACGCCATCCTCACCAACGGCGCCGGCAACTACACCGCCTGGATCCACCGTTTCTTCCGGCACAAGCAGTACGGCACCCAGTTGGGACCGCAGTCGGGAGCCATGGGCTACAGCGTGCCGGCCGCCGTGGCCGCCGCCGTGCGCCATCCAGACCGCGTCGTCGTCTCATTCAACGGCGACGGCTGTTTCCAGATGAACGGCCAGGAGTTCGGCACCGCCGTGCAGGAGGGGGCCCGCGTCATCTTCCTCGTCATCACCAACGGCATGTACGCAACCATCCGCATGCACCAGGAGCGGCGTTATCCCGGCCGGGTCTCCGGCTCCGACCTGGTCAACCCGGACTTCGCCGCCCTGGCCCGAGCCTACGGCGCATCGGGAGAGACCGTGGTGAAAACGGAGGAGTTCGCGCCGGCGTTCGAGCGTGCCCGTGCCGCCTCCGGCCCGGCGCTGATCGAGCTGGTGATCGCCCCCGAAGCCATCCTGCCAACCGCAACACTATCCGGTCTGCGGGATCAGGCGCGCGACAACTGAGACTGAGGCGTCGTGGCGACCGCCGACTTCTCGTTGTCCGGGTTGTCGGTCAGCACCCCGTAGTCCAGTCCGGCGCAGCGTTCCCCGGTCCGCAGGAACAGCTGCGGGTCGCGGCGGCACTCCGCCAGCCCGACCTCGAATGCATCGCGAGCCCGGAAGAGCCGGGCGACCGCGTTGCCCACCGTTCCGACCCGCACCAGACCCTGCTCCTCCAGCAGGCAGCCGAGCTTGTTGAAGTCGTTGCCGGCGAAACCGGGTCGCCAGGAGTAGACGGACGTCGGCAACGGCGGCTCGTCCCGCCACCGGGCGTCGATGTCGCGCCAGCGGCGGTAGCGCACCTGCACCAGCTGCTCGAGGACGTGGAAGAAAGTGCAGCGCAGGCAGGGCACCCCCAGCAGCAGGATGCTCGCGTCCAACTCCCACAGCTTCCAGAAGGTCCATCAGCCGCCCACGCCGATGGTCCGTGGCACGACTGCCCAGACCGTTACAGGCCTAGGGCTGACGGGTCAGCAGCGCGCCGCCGCGGACCGGATAAACACCGGCCGCGTCTCGGTCGACTCGGAGTTGCTGTAGCGGTAGCCGTCGATCTTGAAGCCGGTGAGCTCCTCGCTCTTTTTGACGTTGTTGTCGATAATCCACCGCGACATCAGGCCCCGGGCATATTTCGCGAACAGA
>CAYWBJ010000294.1:0-1518 GCA_964456165.1 uncultured Gemmatimonadaceae bacterium
GGGCGGCCGGGGCCGGGCCCCGCCGCCACCCCGCAAACGGCTTAGACATGCGGGTTCCTGGCGTTTTGCCGCTCCCTCTGGCCCCTGCCTGTCCCGTTCGAGGTGGGGCGGCCGTCGCCGGGGCGAGCGCGTAGGCGTGGAGAGGTACCGGCGCGTCTCAGGCGTCAGCGGCTGGTTCCGCGTGGTTCTGCTGGCTCGCTGGTTCTCGCTGGCTCCGCTGGCTCTCGCTCGTTCTCGCTGGCGCTCCGCGTGATCTAGGGACGCTCTCTCGCGCTCTGTCGTGCTGTCTCCCTGCATGTAGGGGAGGGGAGGTGGCAGGGGCGGCTCAAGCCGTGCTGGACGCGCCTCAGCGGCTCACATCGCCCTCCCGACGGCCCAAGCGCTCGCTGTCGGCCGTCCTCGGACGGCGAGGGATGAGGTCGGAGGTGTTGGACTTGACTCCTGGAGATTCCGTGATACCCTGGTCTCCGTATAAGTGACCCACAAGAGAGGACGACTAATGCCCACAACGTTCGCGCAGATCCTGGACACGCTCACGCCGTACGAGAGCGAGGGCGATAACCCCACGCGCGGCGCTGAGTTCGAGCGGCTGGTGCAGTGGTTCCTTCGGAACGATCCCGTCCAGTCGGCTGAGTTCGAGGCTGTCTGGCTGTGGAATGACTGGCCCGGCAATGTCGGCGGGTTGGCGGACATCGGCATCGACCTCGTGGCTGAGCGGAACGACGGCGGCCTGGTCGCGATCCAGGCGAAGTGCGAGAAGGCTCCGACGACCAAGGCCGCGATAGACAGCTTCCTGGCCGCGTCCAGCACTGGTGAGTTCGCTGAGCGGCTGCTGGTCGCTACTGCTGATCACGTAGCCCCGAACGCGCGGCGGACCATGCGGGAGCAGGCTGTGCCGGTCAGGCGGATCATGGGCGGCGATCTGGCGGCCTCAGCCGTTTCGTGGCCTAAGAGCGTCCAGGACCTCTCCGAGAAGGCTGAGCGCGACCCCTACGACGCCAGAGAGCACCAGGAGGAGGCGCTGGGTAATGGTGGGCGGGCGCAGGCGCTGATGGCCTGTGGGACAGGTAAGTCGCTGACGGCGATGTGGGCGGCTGAGCGGCTGGGTGCCGAGCGGGTGCTGATCTGCGTCCCCTCGATCGCGCTGGTGAAGCAGACGCTGGAGGCGTGGCGGAACCACGCGAACCAGGAGTTCCAGTCCCTCTGTGTCGTGTCAGACACGACCGTGGACGACGACATCCGCGTGGATGCCCTTGGCTCCAGCGTGACGACCTCCCCCGAGGAGATCGCGGCGTTCGGACAGCGGGGCGGCCGCCAGGTCATCTTCGCGACCTACCACTCCACGCCGATGATCGCTGAGGCCATTGGACTGGGTATGCCTGGGTTCGATCTAGGCGTGGCGGACGAAGCGCACCGCACCGTCGGCCCGGACACCAGCGACTTCGCAACGGTCCTGGACGACGCGGAGATCCCCTGCGCGGCCCGCCTGTTCATGACCGCGACGCCGAAGACCCTGAC
>CAYWBJ010000295.1:0-5164 GCA_964456165.1 uncultured Gemmatimonadaceae bacterium
CGGAGAAGTTTCCGGAGTTCGAGGCGGCCATCGCCGACGGGTGGGCCTGGGGAACGCCGGGCGGCAAGCCGCACAGGTATGGCCTGCTGCAGGGCCGCTACGAGCGTCTCAATGCCGACCCGGTGTTGCGCGTCGGGGTCGACATGCGTCTCGCGGCGCTGCTGTCGGGGCCGCTGTATTTTCCGATGCAGATCGACATTCCAGTCGTCGCGCATCCGGTTCATCATCTCACCCTGCTGGTCAACACCGGCGCCCGCGGCCGCTCCAGCGGCTACGCCGAGACCTTCAGCGAAGATCATTCTTTCTACTTCCGCGAGGCTTTCGTCATGGTGCACGAGATCCCGTTCCAGGCCTACGCCAAGGCCGGGCGCTTCGTGCCCTCGTTCGGGCTCCGTCTCGACGACCATACCTCCCACATCCGCCGCGGCTTCGAGCTGGATGGTGCCCTGCCTGAATCCAGGGTAAGCGGCCTAGAAATCGGGGCTATGCCCAACTATCCGTTCGTCAACCTTTCCTGGTTCAGGATGACCGCGCGCCAGCACTCCCCGAACCGTTGGGACATCGCCGACGGCGACGACGGCTGGGGGACCGCGGTCAACGCGGGATGGCGGGACCTGAGCTGGAGCGTCGGGGCCAGCGCGCTGTTCCGGCGCCGCGACGTCTCAGACGGTGGCGACACGTCGAGCTACGGCATCTACGGCGTCCTCAACCCCTGGCGGAACCGCAAGCAGCTGCCCCTGACCTACCAGGCCGAGTACGACTTCGGCAATCTGCAGCGTCCCAGCGGTCGGCGAACGCAGCAGGCCGCTTTCTATCAGGAGCTCAACTGGGTCGCCTACAACGGCGTCGTCGTGCTCCTGGCCCACGACTGGGCGGATCCGGACGGCGAGAGCGTCGACGACGAGGATCACCGTCTGCAGCTGGGCCTGCAGGTAACGCCGGTCGCCGGCGTGACGATCGACGGGCGCTTCCGCGCCCTGATGCCGGCAAGTGGCAAATTCGCCGACAGCGACCTGTTCATACAGGTCCACCTCTACCGCTGAATAGTCGTTGACGCTCCACCGTACTTTGGGTAGTCTTCCGCCCGGCCAACCCGACACGGAGGCAGCTTGAAAACATCCATCCAACGACCCCGGATAGCAGCCCTGGTCAGCGAGTACCGCCGCTATTCCCACGGCCAGAACATAGTCGACCGTCTTCTGGGCGGTTACGGCTGGGAGAGTAGGTGGCACCGCCCGGAGCTGGATGTCGTATCCCTCTACGTCGACCAGGTGCCCGAGAGCGACCTGAGCCACGAAAGGCTGGAACGGCACGCCGATCTCACCCTCTACCCCTCTGTTGCCGAAGCCCTCACCCGCGGCGGCAGCACGCTGGATGTGGATGGCGTCCTGCTGATCGCCGAGCACGGCGACTATCCCGAGAACGAGAAAGGCCAAACCCTCTATCCGCGCTACGAGTTCTTCAGCGCGTGCGTCGAGGTCTTCCGCGCCAGCGGGCGCAGCGTGCCGCTGTTTCTCGACAAACATCTTTCGTGGAGCTGGGATCGAGCCATAGAGATGGTCGAGACCAGCCGCGAGCTCGGGTTCGCATTCATGGCCGGCTCTTCCCTGCCGGTCACCTGGCGCATCCCCTCGGTCGACCTGCCGCACGGCGCCGAGGCCACGGAGATCGTCAGCGTCGGCGTCGGCGGCATCGACGGCTACGACATCCACTCGCTCGAGGCCATGCAGTGCCTGGCCGAGCGTCGCCGCGGCGGCGAGAATGGCGTCGCCTGGATCCAGGCCATGCGCGGGGACGCCGTCTGGGACGCCTGCCAGGCCGGCTCCTTTGCCACCGGCGGTTGGGACGGGGAGCTCTTCGAGGCCTGCCTCTGCCGCAGCCACCAGCTCACGCCCATCGACGAGCGCAGCCGCCACGTCTACCCGACCCTGGAAGAAATGAAAGCCCTCGTCAACGCGCCGCCAGTCGCCTACCGGTTCGAGTACGACGACGGTCTGCAGGCGACCATGCTACTGGCCGAGGGATTGGTGCAAGACATCACGGTCGCCGTGCGCATGAGCGATCGACCCGAGCCGCTGTCCGCCCTGTTCTATCTTGGCGAAGGCCACCAGATGCAGCCCAACTTCTTCAATCCCCTCTGCCACCACATCGAGCGCCTGTACGCCACCGGCGAGCCGCCCTACCCGATCGAGCGCACGCTGCTCACCACCGGATTGACCGCAGCCGGCATCGAATCCCTGTGGCAGGATGGGGAGCGCATCGAAACGCCCCACCTGGACATCGCCTACCAGGTCGCCCCCGAGTCCACCTTCCGGAGGACCTGATGACCGATCGGCTCAGGCTCGCCCTGATCACCACCATCTGGGAGTATCGCAGCCACGCCAACCACATGGGCGCTCGTTTCCTCAACGGCTATCCGCGCCGCGGTCGCTGGCACCGACCGGACATGGAAATCGCCGGCGTCTACGTCGACCAGGTCACCGAGGGGGACGACCTGAGCCGACGCCATGCCGAAACCCACGGATTCGGCGTCTACGAGACCATCGCCGAAGCCCTGCGCCTGGGCGGTGACAGGCTGGCCGTCGACGGCGTTCTGCTCATTGGCGAGCACGGCGACTACCCGGTCAATGACAAGGGGCAGAAGCTCTATCCTCGCTACGAGTTCTTCGAGCAGATCCTCGACGTCTTCCGGGCCGACGGCCGCGCCGTGCCGGTCTTCAACGACAAGCACCTTTCCTACAGCTTCGAGAAGGCGCGACGGATGGTGGAGGCCTCCCGCGAGCTCGAATTCCCGTTGCTCGCCGGCTCCTCCCTGCCCGTCACCTACCGGCTGCCACCCGTGGAGCTGCCGCTAGGCTGCGGCGTCGCCGAGGCCCTGATGGTCGGCTGCGGCAACTCCGACGCGATGGACTACCACGCCCTCGAAGCGATGCAGTGCATGCTGGAACGGCGCGGCGGCGGCGAGACCGGAGTGCGGGCGGTGCAGCTGATCGACGGAGACGAAGTGTGGCACGCCGGCACCGAGGGCCGCTGGTCCCGGGGCCTGCTCGAGGCGGCGGTCTCGCGCGCGGACTCCCGCAGTGGCATCGCCCTGACCGACGGCCGTCCTCAGGATCTGGCCAACAGCGGCGAGCTGGAGGAACTGGTCGAGAGCCCGGCGGCCTATTTCATCGAGTACAACGACGGTCTTAAGGCGGCCCTGCTCATGCTCAACGGCGCCGTCAGCGACTACACCTTCGCGGCCCGGCTCGACAACGGCGGCATCTGCTCGACCCAGTTCCTCCTGCCCGCGGCACCCAACGTCACCTATTCCGCCTGCCTGATGCGCAAGGTCGAGGAGATGATCGTCGCCAGCGTCGCGCCATACCCGGTCGAGCGCACCCTGCTGGTCAGCGGCACGCTGGAGCGCTGTCTCGAATCACGCCTTCGCGATCACAGTCGCGTCGAGACACCCGAGCTGGCGGTCCGTTACCGGGCACCCAACGAATCCCAGTACGCGCTGGATTGACAACCCTGGCATCGCCAGGACCGGCGCGGTCCGCCGTGCGGTCGAGCTAATCGCCGCTGTTCGCCCCGAGTCCGGACGCCCCCCAAACCGGATAGCCATGTCCAGAATACCCATCGGCATCATCGGCTGCGGCGGCATGACCAAGACCCACGCCAGCCGTTTCGCAGGACTTGAGGAGCGAATGGTCGTCACCGCCGCGGTCGACCTGGAAAAGGAACAGGCTGAGCAGCTCGCCGCCCTCTTCCCGGGCGCTGTCGCTGCGCTCGACTATCGCACCGTGCTGGACCGGGTCGACGCGGTCCTCGTGGCCGTGCCCCACCACCTGCATTATCCGGTCGCGATCGACTGCCTGAACGCGGGCAAACACGTCCTGATCGAGAAGCCGATGGCCAACAGCGAGCCGGAGTGCCTCGACCTGATCGCCACCGCGGACCGGGTCGGTCGCACGCTCATGGTCGCCTACTGCATGCGCTTCGACCCGTGCGTCGCGATGATGAAGGAGCTGCTCGACGCCCGCACATACGGCAACTGTTTCCAGCTGTCCATCTGGACCGAGCAGCTGACCCGGAGAGAGCCCGGGCACTGGTACAACCGGGCGGCAACCCTGGGCGGCGGCCAGTTGTTCTCCCACGGATGCCACTACATCGACCTGTTGATGTGGTATCTTGGGCGGCCGGAATACGGCGTCCACCTCGGCACCAATATGGGCACGCCCTGGATGGAGCGGGAAGGCACGAGCAACGTGACCATGCACTTCGAATCAGGGGCGCTCGGCTACCACTTCGGCAGCTGGGGCGCCAGAGGCACCCGCCTGTCCTATTCCTTCCACGCACACTGCGAGCAAGGTATGCTCGAGTTCCGCCTCAAGAGCGACCGCTTCGACGGCGAGGACCTGATCTTCCACGCCGGTGGCAAGGAAGAGGTGCTGTTTCAGGCGGAGCGCAGCAAGCCGACACGCGACGAGATGGTCCACTTTCTCGATTGTATCGAATCGGGAGCGGTCCCACTCACCAACCCCGTGGACAGCCTCGAGGGACTCCGGGTGATCTGGCGGCTCTACGAAGCGGAACAGCGCGGCACCGTGGCCGACTTGCGAGGGCTCGGATTGAAGTTGACCTGAAGAAGAGGAGAGTCAGCCGCGTCCGACCGCGGCGAACGCCTGCCAGTGCCCGTCCTTCATCGCAGTGTTCGAGAAGAGGCAGACGCCGGCGGCGCCGTTTTCCATCGACACGGCGATGGCTGCGGCCAGGTCATCGGGCGCGATGGCCAGAACGCACAGCCCGCTATAGAGGGGAATCTTCTTCTCCAACGAATCGACCCCTTTCCTCACCTGCTCGCCTACCCAGGCCAGGTCCTCCTCGTAGAAGCTGTGGTAGAGCATGGGCAGGACGGCGTCGAGGTCCCACACCGGCCACTGCTGCCGCACGTGTTCCCAGTTGGGGAAAACTGCGGCCGACATCAGCTTGCCAGCTTCCCTGCCGATCGGAACCAGGTGCTCGTTGACGATCCGGGTCACCAGGTCGCAGCGGTACTGACGCCACTCCTCGCTGGCGCTGGGATCGTCCATCTCCAACGGGTCGATGCCCGACTCGGCCGCGAAACCGTTGCGGCAGACATCGCATTAGCAGTAGTCGTACTCCGGATACTCCCGATCCT
>CAYWBJ010000296.1:0-2062 GCA_964456165.1 uncultured Gemmatimonadaceae bacterium
CTGACGGCTCCTTCGACCGCGAGGCCTGGCGAATGGCTCTAGCCGAGTTCGAGACGTTCGTAGTCGAGGACTGAGACCATCGACCTGCCCAATGAAACAGCCGAAGGTCCATTCTTCTATGAGGTGACCTGGGGTCAAACGGCATTCAGTTCCCGGTAGACGGCGGGAACAACCTTGCGCAGATATCGGCCCAGTTTGACAAAGCTCTCACCGTTGGTCCGAAAGCGGTAGCTGATAGGCACCTCGTGGTATCGGAAACCCTTGGCCAGCAGGTCCAGAGTCAGCACCTGGGCGTAGTTGAAATCGTGCACCACCTCGGCGGCCCGAGCCGCTGCCGGAGAAAAGGCCCGGTACCCGGTCTGGCCGTCGTCGATCCGGCGTCGAGCCACGACCGAAAGCAGACGACTCAAGACCTTGTTCCCGAAGCGTCGATGGGGTCGCATGTGCTCGATAGTCCCAGCAAAGCGACTGCCCACCACGTAATCAGCCTCACCAGCGAGAATCGGAGCAACCAAGTTCTCCAACTCCTCCGGTGGGTACTCTTCATCGGCATCGCAAAAGGCGATAGCTGCAGCGCCATTCGCCACACCGACGGACAATCCGTAGCGCACTCCGGCACCGAGACCGCGACAAGAAGGGAACGACTCCACCGTCGCACCCGCCGCTTGGGCCACCTCAGCGGTCCTGTCAGTAGATCCGTCGTCGACTACGAGCACCTCAACTCGGCGCCCGCAGACTTCTGACGGCACCCGATCCACACAGCGACCCACTGTCGCCTCCTCATTCAGGGCGGGCATGAACAGCAATACAGGTGCGTCGATGGGCCCCACCGGAGCAGGATCGGGCGCCGGTGGCAGGTGCGCCGGCAACCGGAAGCGACCCAGAAGGCCGGGCTGGGGCCACCACACGGCAACAGCGCCGACTAGCAGCGACCACGCCGTCTTGAGGGCGTGGGCAGCCAACGCCGCAACCAAGGCGTCTCTAGCACCATGCCCGAGCATCGCGTAAGCGGCCACCGAGGCCGCCTCGTAGGTCCCAAAGCCACCCGGAGCTATGGCCGCAATCTGTGCCGAGACAGCAACCGTCGTGACAAGCACAGCGTCGAATGCTGACAACTCGATGCCCGCCCATCGGGCGCACTGCCACACCAGTACCGCCTCTAACAGCCACGCCGCCACGGTCAGTACGAAGGCAGTGGGGCCCGGAAGGCGAACCTGTGACAAATCGAGGTGAGAAAGCCGACGCAGAGACAACCAAGCCACTATCCCGGCAACGAGCACAACAGCCGCTAGTAGCCAGGCCCATCCACCGACTAGTCGGGAAAAGGCGCGCGGTGCTATCAGCCAGCCCAGCCCTGCCACGGTTGCAATGTCAGCCGCCCGCAGAGCAACTGTGGAAGCAGTGGCCGCCTCGAGACCAATCGGCGTGCGCCGAGTCACGCTCAGAATCCGCAGCGGCTCACCAAGGCGAAGTGGCAATACGTGGTTGGCGCCAAAGGCAAGGTGGATACCTGCCAACGCCTGTCCAAGGGGCAGCCCCGGAAGGACTCGTCGCCAGGCCAACGCCCGCAAGACAAAGGCGAGCCCGAAGGCGGCACAAGCGACGACCACGCCCACTGGGTCACCAGTCGCCCTGGCCCAAGCACGTCGGAGCGCGTCTACATCAACAGCAGCGGCAACCGCTGCTGCCGCTACCACCAAGGCAAGCAGCCCAAGCGCCAGAGCCGTCCACCATCTTGCCCCCAGCCCGCGACCGACTTCGGAACGCAGCATCCCTATCTCCCTCTCCAGTTAGGCCAGTCGGTGTCGGTGTTGGCTACCGACAATACGTTAGGTACACCTTACGGATTTCGTGTAGCACTCGCTACACTCAACCGCCATGACAAAGATCGAAGACTCATCTCTCCGTCGCATCACTGCACCCGTCCTCGCCATCGCCATAGCGGCCAGCTTCACCACCGCCTGTAGCAGCGACAAGCGAGAGCTCTCCGAAAAGGCTGCTGCCATCGTGACCGGGGAGTGCCGCGACGAACGCAACCAAACGGTAACCATCTACTCAGGCC
>CAYWBJ010000297.1:0-21549 GCA_964456165.1 uncultured Gemmatimonadaceae bacterium
CCGATCATCGACGCCGACGGCATCCTGCAGTCGGTGGTCTTCAAGAAGGATCTGGACAAGCATCTGAAGCACCCCAACGAATCGATCGACTCCAACAAGCGCCTGCTGGTGGGAGCGGCGATCTCCACCCACCCTGAGGACCGGGAGCGGGTTGCCGCTCTCGTCGAGCGGGAGGTAGACGTGCTGGTTATCGATGCCTCCGACGGTCACACCCAGTACCAGCACGAGATGCTCGAGTGGATCAAGTCCAACTACGAGATCCCGGTCATCGCCGGCAACGTGGTCACCGCGACCGGCTTCGACTTCCTCGTCGGCGCCGGCGCCGACGCGATCAAGGTCGGCATGGGCATCGGCTCCGGGTGCACGACCCAGGAGATCAAGGCCACCGGCCGCGGACAGGCCACCGCCCTTATGGACATCGCCACTGCCCGCGACCGGAAGGCCCAGACCGACGGGATCTACCTCCCGCTGATCGCCGACGGCGGCATCGGCGGTCCGGCCGAGATGTCGGTCGCCCTGGCCCTCGGCGCCGACGCGATCATGATGGGCAACTTCTTCGCCCGTTATACCGAGGGCGCCGGCAACCTGGTGCGCAACGCGGCTGGCGAGATCGTCAAGGAATACTGGATGGAGGGCAGCATGAAGGCGCGCAACTTCCGCCGTTACGCACAGCTGGAGAGCATCTTCTTCGAGGAGGGGATCACCGGCTACGTCCCCCACATGGGCTCGATCTATGACAAGCTCCCGGTGGTTCTGCAAATCCTGCGGTCGACAATGGCCACTGCCGGCTGCAATTGCATCGAGCAACTCCACAGCGAGGGGGTCCTGGAAATGCAGTCGCCCGGTGCGCTGAGCGACAGCCAGGTCCACGACATCGTGCCGGTCAATATCGACCAGCAGATCCTCTAACCGGCCAGGCACCACCGGCCTCCGCACGAGCTGCCTTTTGATACAGTCCGACAGCGCCCACGCCCAGCTCTTCGACGGTCCGGGGCTGCGTTTTCGACTGGAGCGCCCGTCCCTGCCGGGCCGGCTTCGCCCCGGCGAGGTGATCGTGGCGGTGCGCCTGGCCGCAATCTGCGGCTCCGACCTGCACACCATCGACGGCACGCGCGCGGCCCCCACGCCCCTGGTCCTGGGCCACGAGGCTGTGGGCTTGGTGGTGGGCGTGGGCAGCGGCCGGGAGGACCTGTCCGCCGGCGACCGGGTGACCTGGTCGATCGCAGCCAGCTGCGGGCGCTGCGCGGCCTGCCGCGAACAGGATCTGCCGCAGAAATGCCGGCACCTCTTCAAGTACGGCCACGCCGCCGCCGATGATGCGGGCGAACTCAACGGTGGGTATGCTTCCCACATGCTCCTGCGACCGGGCACCCACGTGGTCCACCTCCCCGAAACGCTGCCCGACCGGGTCGTCGTCGCGGCAAACTGCGCCCTCGCCACCGCGGTCAACGCCACCGAAGAGTTGCCGAAGCCCTGCCGCATCGCCCTAGTTCAAGGTGCCGGGCTGCTCGGCGTCTACACCTGCGCACTCCTGCGGGAGAAGGGGGGCGGCACCGTCTACGTCAGCGACCTGGATACCACCCGCCTGCAGATGATCGAGCGCTTCGGCGGCATCCCGATCGACGCCGATGCGGTGCCGCGTGAGCTGGATGGGGCGGTCGACGCCGCGTTCGAGGTCGCCGGGCATCCCGGGCTCGTGCCGGCGGGGATTACCGCGCTCCGCGCCGGCGGCCAATATGCGCTCGTCGGCATGGTCCATCCGCACAGCGCACTGCAGATCACCGGCGAGGCGATCATCCGCAAGTGCCTGACCTTGCGCGGCGTTCACAACTACGTCCCTCGCCACCTGGATACCGCCATCGCCTTCCTGGAGTCGACGGCCGGCCGTTATCCCTATGCGGAGCTGGTCGGCGATCCAATCCCGCTCGCCGAGCTGGACCGGGCGGTAGAGCTGGCGCGCAGCCGCGCCCACCACCGCGTCACCGTCGTGCCGGAGGCACCGTGATCGAAGTCAACGAACGCACCTACCGGACGGGGGGGGCACCTGTGGTAGGCATCTGCTTGGACGGATGCGACCCGGCCTACCTGGATGCGGCCCAAGCCGAGATGCCCAATCTGCGGGCCCTTGCCGAGAATGGCTCGGCCGGCACGGTGGAGACGGTGGTGCCCTCTTTCACCAACCCCAACAACGTCGCCATCGTCACCGGCGTACCGGCGGCGGGCAACGGCATCTGCGGCAACTACTACTTCGACGCGGCGAACGGCCGCGAAGTCCCTATGGACGACCCCCGGTTTCTCACGGCCGGGACCATCCTGGCGGCCTTCGCCGCCGCCGGCCGGAGCGTCGCCGCCGTCACCACCAAAGACAAGCTGCGTCGCATGCTCGGAGCCGGCCTGGACGGGGTCTGCTTCTCCGTCGAGAAGGCGGCGGACGCGGCGGCAACCGACGCCCGCGTCACCGCGGTCCTGGACCGCATCGAGACGCCGCCGCCCGACATCTACGATCCGGCTGCCAGCTTATTCTGCATCGAGGCCGGCCTGCAGCTGCTCGAGCTCTTCCCGCTCGATCTGCTCTACCTCTCGACCACCGACTACGTGCAGCACAAGTACTCGCCTACCGAAGCCGGGGCGCTCGACTTTTATGCCGAGCTGGACGGTCTCATCGGCCGCTTCGCCCGCAGCGGCGCCGTAGTGGGCATCACGGCCGACCACGGCATGAACGCCAAAGTCAGATCGGACGGGTCCCCCAACGTGTCGTACCTGGAAAGCGAACTGCAGGGCGCGGGCATCCGGGCGCCGCGGGTAATTCTGCCGATCACCGATCCCTACATCGTCCACCACGGCGCGCTGGGCTCCTACGCCACCGCCTACGTCGAAGCAGATCAGGTCGGAGAGGCGGCCGCCATCCTCGCGGCGCTGCCGGGGATCGAGACCGTCCTCGAGCGCGAGGAAGCGGCAGCCCGCTTCGCGCTGCCGGCCGCCAGAATTGGCGATCTCGTCGTCCTCGCCGACCGGGACACCGTGCTCGGCCGCACCCCGGACTGGCATGACCTGTCCACCGTCGCCAGCGGTCTCCGCTCCCACGGCGGCCTGCACGAAGCCGTTGTGCCGATGCTCATCAACGAGCCGCTCGAGCCGGAGTACCAACAGCGGCTGGAGGCTGGCGCCAACCACAACTGGGACCTCTTCGACCTTCTGCTCAATGGGGTGGCCGACTAACTTGGGTTATATTCCCCCGGCATGGATCTGAAGAGCCGCGTCCACCACCTCCTCGCAGTCTCGACCGAGGGAGACGACCACAGCCGTTCGGTCGACCTGGCCATTCTCGGCCTGATCTTTCTGAACATCCTGGCCCTGGTCCTGGAGACGGTCGACTCGATCTACCAGAAGCACCCGGCCGCATTCGAGCTGTTCGAGTTCGTCTCCCTCACCATCTTCAGCATCGAATACCTGCTGCGCGTCTGGTCCTGCACGGCGGTGGAGACCTACCGCCACCCGGTGGCGGGTCGCCTGCGCTTCATATTCACGCCGCTGGCCATTATCGACTTCCTCGCCATCCTGCCGCTCTACCTGCCCCTGTTCGGGCTAGACATGCGTTTCATCCGGGTGGTGCGGCTGCTGCGGTTCTTCCGCCTGGCCAAGCTCTTCCGCTACTCCAGCGCCCTGCGCCTGCTGGGCCGCGTAGTTCTGGGCAAACGAGAGGAGCTCGCCAGCATCTTATTCGTGCTCGTGACCCTGCTGCTGATCTCGTCATCGCTGATGTATTTCGCCGAGCACGATGACCAGCCGGACAAATTCTCCAGCATCCCGGAGACGATGTGGTGGGGGGTGATCACGCTGACGACGGTCGGCTACGGCGATTATTACCCGGTGACCGGGATAGGCAAGTTCATCGCCGCCTTCATCGCCGTGCTGGGGATCGGCATGTTCGCGCTGCCGGCCGGCATCCTGGGTGCCGGCTTCGTCGACGAGCTGCAGGGAAAGGGTGGGCCACGTCGCTGCCCCAACTGCGGCGAGGAGCTGCCGCACGATGACTGACCCAGGCCTGAAGGGCAGAACGACGAGGGGGCGCCCGACGGCAGTGTCGGGCGCCCCTTTTGCCTGTCGATCCCGCGCGCGGATCAGGCCAGGTCGAAGCGATCCAGGTTCATGACCTTGCCCCATGCCGCCGCGAAGTCACGCGTGAGCTGCCCTTCAGCGTCGTCACAGGCATAGACCTCGGCGACCGCACGCAACTGGGAGTTCGAGCCGAAGACCAGATCGACCTCGGTAGCCGTCCACTTCACCTGCCCGGTCGCGCGATTCCAACCCTCGTACCCACCGTCGGACGACTTCTTCCACTCCGTGTCGTGATCGAGCAGGTTGACGAAGAAGTCGTTGCTCAAGGTCCCCGGACTGTCGGTGAAGACACCGTGCTTCGACTGTCCCGCGTCGAGGACGCGCATGCCGCCGACGAGTGCGGTCATCTCCGCGGCGGACAGCGTCAGCATCTGCGCCCGCTCCACCAGCAGCTCTGCCGCCGACTTGCCGTTCCCGCTGGCAGCGTAGTTGCGGAAACCATCCGCAGTGGGCTCGAGCACGGCGAAGGACTCCTCGTCCGTCTGGTCCTGAACCGCGTCCGTGCGACCGGGCGAGAAGGGCACCTGCACGTCCTGGCCCGCGCCCTTGGCCGCCTGCTCAACGGCAGCGCAGCCGCCGAGAACGATCAGGTCGGCCAGGGAGACCTTCTTGCCACCGGAGAGCGAGCTGTTGCAGTCGGTCTGGACCCCCTCCAGGGTCTTCAACACCACGGCCAGTTCGGCTGGGTCGTTGGCGGCCCAGTCCTTCTGCGGCGCGAGACGAACGCGCGCGCCGTTGGCACCGCCGCGCTTGTCGGTGCCGCGAAACGTCGACGCCGACGCCCAGGCGGTCGCTACCAGCTGGCTCACGGAAAGTCCGGATGCCAGAATCTTCTCCTTCAGCACAGCGATGTCGCCGTCGTCGATCAGGTCGTGATCGACGGCGGGCACCGGGTCCTGCCACGGCTGCGGCTCGGACGGAACCTCCGGTCCCAGATAACGGGAAACGGGGCCCATGTCGCGGTGCGTCAGCTTGAACCAAGCCCTGGCGAAAGCGTCGGCGAACTGGTCCGGATTCTCGAGAAAACGCCGCGAGATCGGCTCGTAAATCGGATCCATTCGCAGCGCCAGGTCGGTCGTGAGCATTACGGGGACGTGCTTCTTCGACAGATCGTGGGCGTCCGGGACCGTCGCCGCCGAGGAATCCGTCGGAATCCACTGCTGTGCGCCGGCCGGGCTCTTGGTCAGGTCCCAGTCGTATTTGAACAGGGTCTCGAAGAAGCTGTTGTCCCAGGTCGTCGGGGTCGGCGTCCAGGCACCTTCGAGCCCGCTGGTGATGGCGTCGCCGCCCTTGCCGCTGCCGTAGCTGCTCTTCCAGCCCAGGCCTTGCTCCTCGATGGAAGCGCCCTCCGGCTCCGCGCCCACCAGGGCCGCGTCGCCGGCGCCGTGGGTCTTGCCGAAGGTGTGTCCGCCGGCGATGAGTGCCACGGTCTCCTCGTCGTTCATAGCCATGCGGCGGAAGGTCTCGCGAATGTCCACCGCCGCCTTCAGGGCGCTGGGTTCGCCGTTCGGGCCCTCCGGGTTTACATAGATAAGGCCCATCTGCACCGCCCCGAGCGGATCGGCCAGGTCCCGCTCACCGCTGTAGCGCTCGGCAGCCAGCCACTCTGCCTCGGCGCCCCAGTTCACCTCATCCTCCGGCTCCCAGACGTCCTCGCGGCCGCCGCCGAAGCCGAACGTCTTGAACCCCATCGACTCGAGAGCGCAGTTCCCGGCAAGCACGTGCAGGTCGGCCCAAGAAAGCTTGCGTCCGTATTGCTGCTTGATCGGCCACAGCAGGCGGCGCGCCTTGTCGAGGGTGGCATTGTCGGGCCAGCTGTTCAGTGGGGCGAAGCGGAGCTGCCCGGAGCCGGCGCCGCCACGGCCGTCACCGATGCGGTAGGTGCCCGCAGCATGCCACGCCATGCGGATGATTAGCGGTCCGTAGTGGCCGTAGTCGGCCGGCCACCAGTCCTGCGACGTAGTGAGCACGTCGACGATGTCCTGCTTCACCGCGTCAAGGTCCAAGGTCTCGAACTCCTCGGCGTAGTTGAAGTCCCCGCCCATCGGGTCGCTCTGAGACAGAATTTTGAGGTTCAGCTGGTTCGGCCACCAGTCCTTGTTCGACCGGGCCCCGGCCGAGGTGTTGGCTCCCGAGAACGGACACTTGCCATTCCCTGACATGCTGCTGCCGTTGTCCGACATATGTTCCTCCTGAAGTTTGACTTGCTAGGGCGCTCTGGGCTGGATTGCCGGGTGCCGGGTGCGGCTATCGTAGGTCTCGCGCAATAGATTTCGGAGACTCGCGCGCCGCAGAGTTGCTGGCTAGTCTATAATTTATACCAGGGCCAATCGCGCCGCAAAATTCATCCTGCCGGGGCCAACACGCACCGTGGCGCACGGTTGTGCGGCGATACGGTGCCGGGTATAATTCTATCCGCGATCACGGCAGCTGAGGGAGGCGTCCGATTCCATCGCCCAGGCCCCGGATTCTGTTCATCACCCGCCGCTATCCGCCAGCCATCGGCGGCATAGAGACCCACTGTCACGAGCTCTACACCCGTCTGCAAGACCACTTTCCGGTGCGACTGTTGGCCCTCGGGCTGCAGTCCAAACTCCACCTCGCCTGGTTCCTCCCGTACGTCTTCGCCCTCACCTTCTTCGCGCTTCTGTTCCGTCGCGTCGACGTGGTCTATTTCAGCGACGGCGTCGTCTGCTCGCTGGCACCGCTGCTGCGTCCCCTCTCCGACGCCCGGTTCGTCGTCACCATCTACGGACTAGAGATGACTTACGGCAATCCACTGGCGCGCCAGCTCATGCTCGCCGGCGCGCGCTGTTGTGAGCGCGTGGTGGTCATCAGTCAAATCACCCGCGACGTTACGGCCGGAAGCGGTATCGACCCGGACCGTATCGAGATCGTCTACGTCGGAATCGAGCCGGATCTGCTGCCGGAAGATCTGCTCCTGTCCCTGCGGCGGGCGTTCGAGGAGCGGTGGGGCCTGCAATTCGGGGTGGACCGCATCCTGCTCAACGTCGGACGCCAGGTCCGCCGCAAGGGTCTGGCTGCCTTCCTCGAGAGAGGCATGCCGTTGCTCGACCCCAAGATCCTGGTGCTCATTGGCGGTCGGGGTCCCGAGGCGGTCCAGCTCGAGGCCTTGCGGGCGAAGCTGGGACTGGAGGAACGGGTCCGCCTCCTCGGACCGGTCAGTCCGCAGGACCTGTCGATGCTGCGGCAGAGTGCCGACCTGTTCCTTTTTCCCAACATTGAGGTCCCCGGCGATGTGGAAGGGTTCGGCATGGCGCAGCTCGAGGCGATGTACGCCGGCACGCCGGTGGTCGCATTCGGCGTCGATGCGGTCGTCGAGAGCGTGCGGGAGGGCGGCTACCTCATCGAGGCCGATGACTACTCTGCCTTCGTCGACTGCATTCACCAGTACTTTGGCCTGGGAGAGCAGGAGCGGGAAGCGAAGCGGACCGCAGCCCGGGAATACGTCCGTAAAACCTACTCCTGGGACGAGACCGCCGCTCGTTACGCCGGGATATTCGCCGGCAACTGAGAGGCAACCAGAAAGGGAGAGACGAAATGCACTTCACTGAACTGGACACCCCCGCCCTCGCCGTCGACCTCGACGTTCTGGAGAACAACATCAACACCCTGCAGGCCGCCTGCGACAGTCTCGAGATCGACCTGCGCGTCCACACCAAGACTCACAAGACTCCGGCGATCGCGAAGATGCAGATCGACGCCGGCGCCATCGGCATTGTCTCGCAGAAGCTCGGGGAAGCCGAGGCGATGGTGGCCGGCGGGATCGAGGAGATCCTCATCCCCTACAACATCGTCGGGCGGCCCAAGCTCGAACGCCTCACGAAGCTGGTGACCGCCAATGAACAGGTCCGCCTGATCCTCGCCGCCGACTCGGCCACCACCGTCGACGGCCTCAGCGCCGAAGCCTCTGCCCACGGCTACATCCAACCGGTAATCGTCGAGATGGACGCCGGCGGCCACCGTGTTGGCGTGCAGTCGCCCGGCGAGACCCTGGAGCTGGCCCGGCGCATCGACGGCGCGCCCGGTCTAGACTTCGCCGGGGTGATGACCTACGCCTCCGGCGACGGCGTCAAGCCCTTCCTCGACGAGGTGCGCGACCTGACCGCAAAAGCCGGCCTGCCGCTTGGCATCATCTCGGCCGGCGGCACTGGCTCGCAGGAATTCTGCAAGTCGCTCGGCTGCACCGAGACCCGCATCGGTTCCTACGCCTGGGAGGGCATGACCCGCGTCGGGAAGCGCGACGACCTGGACCCGGAGCGCTGTCCCCTGCGCATGGTAGTCACCGTCGTCTCCACCTCCGTACCCGGGCAGGTCATCGTCGACGGGGGCATGAAGTGTTTCACTAGCTACCCGCCGATCCCGCACGGCTACTGCCTGGAGCATCCGGAGATCTTCTTCAAGGGGATGAGCGTCGAACACGGGCACGTTGACATCACCGCCTCCTCACACAACTTCAAGGTCGGTGAGATCCTTTCCTTTATCCCTCTGCACGGCGGCATGACCACCAACCTCCACGACCACCTCTACCCGATGCGGGACGGTCTGGTCGAGGGCGTCTGGGAAGTGGCCGGCCGTGGCCGATGCTTCTAGGAAGCGCGGAACAACCAAACGAGATGCCGCGATGAGTGAACTGACTTTCGACGTCGAAAAAGAGAACTTCGAGACCGCCGTCATCCAGGGCTCGCACGAGCGCGTGGTGATGGTCGACCTCTGGGCCCCCTGGTGTGGTCCCTGTCGCACCCTGTCGCCGATTCTCGAAGAGGTGGTGGAGGAGATGGCCGGCGGGGTCGCCGTGGCCAAGGTGAACGTGGACGAGAACCCGGAGTTGGCGGCCGCCTTCAAGGTTCAGGGCATCCCGGCGGTAAAGATCTTCGTCGACGGGCAGGTGGTCCAGGAGTTCTCCGGCGCCCTGCCGAAGGAGCAGATCCTCGAGATCTTGAGCCCCTTCGTGACCACGGCCGCCGACGATCTGATGGAGCGCGCCGATGCCGTGGCGGCAGCCGGTGACCTGGAGGGAGCCGACCGCCTCTACCAGCAGATTCTGGCCGACAAGCCGGCAGACCAGGAGGCCACCCTGGCGCTGGCGCTGGTGCGACTGCGCCTCGGCGGGCTCGACGCGGCGGCGGAACTGGCGGCGACGATCGAGCAGGGCAACCCAGGTTACGAGAAGGCCCAGGCGGTGCACAAGCAGATCGAGCTGGGGGAGATCTGTGCCCAGGCCGGGGGAGCGGAGGCGTGCGCCGCCGCTGCTGCGGCGGCCCCTGACGATTTGGAAGCAGCCTACAAATCGGCCTGCTGCACGGCAGCCGAATGGGACCACGCCGCCGCCCTGGCCACCTGGCTGGACATCGTCAAGCGCGACCGCAGCTTTGCGGACGGCGCCGCCAAGGAGGCCATGGTCTCGGTCTTCCACCTGCTCGGACGGGAGAACGAGATGGTTGCAGACTACCAGAAGCGGCTCTACCGCGCCCTGTACTGATTCGCCCGCCCTACCAGGCGACCTGCCCTTCCCACGGGTGAGCCCGCGCCACCTCTTCGTTCAGGTCGGTGCCCCAGCCCGGACCAGTCGGAATCGTCATGTGACCGTCGACGACTTCCGGCACGTTGGTGACCAGTTCGTCCTTCCATGGGACGTCGTCGACGTCGGTCTCCATGATCTTGACGTTGGAGAGGACACCGCAGAGACTGGCGCTGACGAAGTTCGCCAGGTGACTGTAGTAGTTGTGGGGCGAGATATTGTACTGGTAGACCGCCGCCAGGTCGCCCACCTTTTTGGCCTGCGCAAACCCGTTCCAGGGCACGTCGATCATGAAGACGTCGGCCGCCCTTCCTTCGAAGTACGGCAGAAAGTCGCGCACGTAGTAAAGGTTCTCCCCGGTGGTGATCGTGGTCGAGGTCGACTCCCTGACCTGCCGCACCGCCTCGTGGTCGAACATGTCCACTTCCAGCCACAGCAGGTCGAACGGCTCGAGCAGGCGGGCGATCCTGGTGCAGGCCTCCGTCCTGAAGTTGAAGTTCAGGTCTAGGTTGATACCCACCTCCGGCCCCACCGCCTCGCGAAACGTGCCGATCAGCGTTTCGATATGACCCAGGAGTTTCGCGTCAACCTCGCCGTCGGTCGTGCCCGGACCCGCCGCGAATCCCGGGAAGTAGACCTGGGGCGGATCGCCAGGAATCAGGATGTTGGTCTTCAGCGCCGTGTACCCGCGCGCCACCACCTCCCGCCCCAGGTCGGCGACGTCCTGCATCGTCCGCATCGGCGGCACCCCCATCAGCTCGCCGATATAGGCGCGCGAGGTGCCGCAGTGCGACCAGTAGAGGCGCACCGATTCCCGCAGCGGGCCGCCGAACAGCTCGACTACAGAGATACCCAGCGCCTTGGCCTTGATGTCGATCAGGGCGCATTCGATGCCGGCGATCGCCTTGGCCGCAACGCCCCCAGGGCTCTGCCTCGTGCCCCGGATCATGTCCCAAAACCGCATTTCGTAGGCCCGTGGGTCCTGGCCGATCAGGCGGGCTTCCAGGTCGCGGATGGCACCCACGACCGCGCGCGGATTCTTGTCGTCGCTGCACTCGCCGTAGCCAGTGACGCCGGCGTCCGTCTCCACTTTGACGAACAGCCAGGAACGCCAGCCGGCGTCGACCAGGAAGGTTTCTAGGGCCGAGATCTCCATTATGTCGTCCTCTCTGCTGTTATCAGCTCAATATCAGGCCGCTGCCGGCCGGGGCACAACGGCGAGCGTCATGCCGGCGCGCCATCAGGCCACGGTGCTCGGACAACCGGCTGTAGTTGGGGGCCACCTCATGCACTCAGGATCAGGACACTGAGAAGAGAGGCGAGGTTGCGGTTCATGACCCCAAGATAGGGTCTGGCACCGGGGCTCACACGGCGCCGGATTCGGTTGACCCTCTTTCGGCACCCGGCTATCTTCAGCGCCCACTCGATCAGGAGGACCCGCTTGCGCTTCGACCGCAGTCTCAGCGCCACCAAGCTCGTACCCGCAACCGACCGATTCCTAGATCTGGCCGCCGGCAAGATCGCCGATCTCGACCGCTCGTGGAATCCGGCCCGTGGCACCCCGGTCTTCACTAGGGCCGGGCGCTACACGACCCGCGGCTGGACCGAGTGGACCCAGGGTTTCCAGTACGGCTGTGCCATCCTGCAATACGATATGACGGGCGACAGGCGCTTCCTGAGGATCGGGCGCCGCCGCACGGTGCGGCACATGGCCGCCCACGTCTCCCACGTCGGCGTCCACGACCACGGCTTCAACAACCTCTCGACCTACGGCAACCTGCGGCGGCTGATGCTGGAAGGAGCACTGCCCGGCGACGGCGGCGAGCTCGATTTCTACGAGCTGGCGATCAAGCTGTCCGGCGCGATCCAAGCCGCCCGCTGGACCCCCACCGCCTCCGGCACCGGGTTCATCCACTCCTTCAACGGGCCCCACTCGCTGTTCTCCGACACCATGCGCTCGCTGCGCATTCTCGGCCTGGCCCACGAACTGGGCCACGTTCTGATGGGCGAAGGGGACAAGCCGGTAAACCTGCTCTCCAGACTCATCGAGCACGCCACGACGACCGCCCGGTTCAACGTCTACTACGGAGAAGGCCGCGACGCCTTCGACTTTTCCGGCCGCGTCGCACACGAGTCGATCTTCAACGTCAACGACGGGCAGTACCGCTGCGCCAGCAGCCAGCAGGGATATTCCCCCTTTACTACCTGGACGCGGGGCCTCTCCTGGGTGCTTGCCGGCTACGCCGAGCTCCTGGAGTACTTCGCGACCCTGAAGTCGGCCGCGGTGCCAACTGCGTTCGCCAAGCGACAGGTAGTGCGAATGATGGAGAAAGCGGCGACAGCCGTCGCCGAGTTCCACATCCGTAACAGCTTCGCAGACGGCATTCCCTTCTGGGATACCGGCGCCCCCGGAGTGGCCGCGTTCGGACGTTACGACAAGGCGCCCTCCGATCCCCGCAACGGCAGCGAGCCGCTGGACAGTTCCGCCGCCGCCATCTGCGCACAGGGTTACCTGCGGCTAGGCAACTACCTGCTGGCCAAGGGTGACGCCAAGGGCGGACGACGCTACCGTGCAGCCGCCTTCACAATCGCCGGCGCCCTGCTGGACGAACCCTACCTCTCCACCGATCCGAAGCATCAGGGCCTGGTGCTCCACTCTATCTACCATCGACCCAACGACTGGGACCACGTGCCGCGGGGCAGCCGCATCCCCTACGGCGAGAGCAGCATGTGGGGAGACTACCACGCCATGGAGCTGGTCCACCTCATCCGGCGGGAGGCGAAGCACGAGCCCTATCCCGTCTTCTTCCGATAGGAACCGAGATGAAAATCACCGCGATCAGGATGTTCATGGGAGTGTTTGGGAGCAGACCGCGCGGTCTGCTCAAAGTCGAGACTGACGAGGGCATCTACGGCTGGGGCGAGACCTACTCCATCGGCCCGGACCTGTCGGTCGAGCCCATCGCCGACTATCTGGGCAAGATGGTGGTGGGCGAGGATCCTCGGCGCATCGAGTACATCATGCTCAAGATCCGCCAGGAATTTCGCTTCCCGCCGGGCGGCGTGGGACTGGCGGTGATCTCCGCCCTGGACCACGCCCTCTTCGACATCAGTGGCAAGGCCGCCGGCGTTCCGGTCTATCAGCTGTTGGGGGGGACGGTGCGCGACCGGATCCGCGTCTACAACGGCACCGGAGGCGCCAGCGGCGCGGAAGTGGCGGAGCGGGTGCAAGCCCTGAACGAGGCCTACGGCTTTACCGCCTTCAAGTCCGGACCGTTCCCAATCGACATCTACACCCATCGCTGGGGTCAGGTCTGCGCCGCCGCCGCCGCCCATTTCGAGGACGTTCGCAAGCACTGTCCCGACGACTACGAGTTCGCCTTTGATCCCCACGCCAAGATATTCGAGCCGATCAAGGCGCTGCAGCTGGCCAACGCCCTGGCCCCGTTCGACCCCTATTTCTACGAGGAACCCCTGCGGCCCGAGCACGTGCCGGCCTGGGCCAGGCTCAGGGCGCAGATGCAGGTGCCGCTAGCCACTGGCGAGTGCCTCTACACCCGCTGGGAATTCCAGGACCTCATCGCCGCACAGGGGGCCGACATCATCCAGCCCGACGTCTGCTGCTGCGGCGGCCTGCTGGAGATGCGCAAGATCGCCGCCATTGCCGAGACCCACTACATCCCGGTCATGCCACACAATCCGATGGGACCGGTGGCCACCGCCGTCAACGTCCACTTCGCCGCAGCCACACCCAACTTCGAGATCCTCGAATACATAATCCCGGGCGACGACACGAAGTCGTGGGGCGACGATCCCTACGTGCCTGTCGATGGGCACCTGGAGCTTCGCGATCGGCCGGGGCTGGGCATTGACGTCAATGAGGAGGCCCTCACACCCTGTCCGCTCACCACCGAGGACAAGGCAAAGCTGCCCCACTGGCAACGCGTCGCGCCAATCCGGCCGGACGGGTCGACCGGTTACATCTAGCAACGAGAGGACGCCATGCTCAGAGCAAACGACACCACCCTGGCCATCATCGACGTCCAGGGCCGGCTGGCCTCCATCGTCCAGGAAAAGGAGGCGCTGCTTCGCAACCTGCAGATCCTCATCAGTGGGGCGAAGATTCTCGCGCTGCCCGTCCTCTGGCTCGAGCAGTATCCCAGGGGCCTCGGCCCCACCGTTCCCGAAGTCGCCGACCTGCTGCCAGACCAGGAGCCGCTGGAGAAGCTCTGCTTCAGCGCCTGCGGGCAGGAGATGTTCCCCGGGAAGCTGCGCGAGAGCGGCCGCCGGCAGGTTCTCATCGCCGGCATCGAGACGCACGTCTGCGTCTACCAGACTACCCGTGATCTGCTGGACCGCGGCTTCCACGTCGAGGTGGTTGCCGATGCCGTCTCATCGCGGACGGTGGAGAACAAGGAGATCGGGCTGACGAGAATCCGCGATGAGGGCGCGGCGGTGACTTCGGTGGAGATGGCGCTGTTCGAACTCCTGAAGACAGCTGAAGCCGAACACTTCAAGGAAATTGCCCAGCTGGTAAAATAGCGGTCGGCGACTCTTTGCCCGCCACAGAGGACGGGCAAAGAGTCGCGATCAGGAAGCCATCCGCCGCAACACCGTATTCAGAATTCCCCCATTCCGGTAGTAGTTGATCTCCACCGGCGTGTCGATCCTGCAGGTGGCATTGAACCGTTTTTCCTGCCCACCGCTGATGGCAACGACCTCCAGCACCGCACCCGCCTGCAGCGAATCGTCCAACCCCGGAACCGAGAGCACCTCCTCGCCAGTAAGTCCCAGCGAGTTCCGATCTTCACCCGGCCCGAACTGCAATGGCAGGATCCCCATGCCGATGAGGTTGGACCGGTGGATGCGCTCGTAGCTCTCGGCGATCACCGCCGTCACGCCCTGCAGGAACGGACCCTTCGCCGCCCAATCGCGGCTCGAGCCCGTGCCGTACTCCTTGCCGGCAAGGATGATCGTCGGCACGCCCTCTTCCATATACCGCGCCGCCGCCTCGTAAATCGGTAGTTGCTCGCCCGAGTCCAGGTGGCGGGTGTACCCCCCCTCGACGCCGGGCACCATCTCGTTGCGAATGCGAATGTTAGCGAAGGTGCCGCGCACCATCACCTCGTGGTTGCCACGGCGCGAGCCGTAGCTGTTCCAGTCTTTGCGCTCGACGTCGCGTTCCTCGAGGTAGCTGGCGCCGGGACTGCCGGGAGCAATGGAACCGGCCGGCGAGATGTGGTCGGTGGTGACACTGTCGCCAAGCCTGGCGAGCACCCGGGCACCCGAGATCGCCCCAATCGTCGGCACTTCCTGCTTGAGTCCCTCGAAGAAGGGCGGCTGGCGGATATAGGGACTCTCGGCGTCCCAGGTGTAGATCTCGCCCTCGGGCACGGCGATCTGGTTCCAGGTCTCGTTGGCGCTGAAGACGTTGGCGTATTCCTCCTCGAACATCTTCGGCTGCACCGAGCGGGCCATCGCGTCGCGCAGCTGCTCCTGCCCCGGCCAGATATCGCGCAGGAAGACTTCATTGCCGTCGGCGTCGGTGCCCAGGCTCTCGGTCTCGAACTCGATGTCAGCGCGGCCGGCCAGGGCGTAAGCGACAACCAACGGCGGCGAGGCCAGGTAGTTGGCCCGGCTCAGTGCGTGCACCCGCCCCTCGAAGTTGCGATTGCCGCTGAGCACGCTGCAGACGACCAGGTCTTCGGCCTCGATAGCCTGTTCGATCGCCTCCGGGAGGGGTCCGGAGTTGCCGATACAGGTGGTGCAGCCGTAGCCGACCGTGTGGAAGCCCAGAGCTTCCAGGTCGCCTGTCACCTCCGCCGCATCGAGGTACCGGGTGACGACCCGCGACCCCGGGGCCAGGCTCGTCTTCACGTACGGGGGCACCGAAAGCCCCTTGGCGACCGCGTTGCGGGCCAGCAGCCCGGCGCCCAGCATGACCGAGGGATTGCTGGTGTTGGTACAGGAGGTGATCGCTGCGATGACCATGGCCCCGTCGAACAGCTCGGTGCTCTCGCCGTCGAGCTCCAGCCCAGTCCGTTTGGTCTCGCCGCGCTTGTAGGTTTCGGAGAGCGCGCCCTCGAAAGTGGACTTCATGTCGGCAAGAGCGACCCGGTCCTGGGGCCGCGTCGGCCCGGCGAGACTGGGGACCACGGTCGACATGTCCAGCTCCAGCGTCTCGCTGAAAACCGGGTCGGGCGTGTGGGCCGTGTAGAACATGCCCTGGGCTTCCATATAGGCCTTCACCCGATCTACGACCGCGGCCTTGCGCCCTGTCTGGCGCATATACGCCAGCGTTTCCTCATCGACCGGGAACAGGCCTATGGTGGCTCCGTACTCGGGAGCCATGTTGGCCAGGGTGGCGCGATCGGCCAGGCTCAGCTTGCTCGTTCCCGGGCCGTAGAACTCGACGAACTTCCCCACAACGCCGTGCTGCCGCAGCATCTGGGTTGCGGTCAGAACCAGGTCGGTGGCCGTCGTACCCACCGGCAGCTCGCCGGTCAGGCGAAAGCCGACCACGTGGGGTAACAGCATGTAGATCGGCTGGCCGAGCATGACCGCCTCGGCCTCGATGCCGCCCACGCCCCAGCCGACTACGCCGAGCCCGTTGATCATGGTGGTGTGGCTGTCGGTGCCCACCAGGCTGTCCGGGAAGAAGACCTCATCGCCTTCGCCGGCTGACACCGCGACCACGTCGGCCAGGTACTCGAGGTTGACCTGGTGGACTATGCCGATAGCCGGCGGCACCACTCGGAAGTTGTCGAACGCCTCCTGCCCCCAGCGCAGGAACTCGTAGCGCTCCTTGTTGCGCTCGAACTCCCGCTCGGCATTTAGCTGCAGCGCCTGCGGCTGCCCGAAGTAGTCGACCTGCACCGAGTGATCGATTACCAGGTCGACCGGGATCTGGGGGTTAACCTTCTTCGGATCGCCGCCCAGGGCCACGGTCGCGTCCCGCATGGCCGCCAGGTCGACCACGGCCGGCACCCCAGTGAAATCCTGCATCACCACGCGTCCGGGCTTGAACGGGATCTCCTCCCTGCCCGCGGTCTCAGGACTCCAGCGGGCGATCCGCTCCACGTCGTCGCGGGTGATCTCGAAGCCGTCGCACTGACGCAGCGCCGCTTCGAGCAGGACCTTGATCGAAAAGGGCAGGCGGGAGACCGGGGCGACACCCTCCTCTTCGAGTCGCTGAATGCGGTACATACTGCCGCCACCACCGGTGTCCAACTGGACGCGGGCTCCGAACGTATCGTTTTCTGCCATATGGGACCTCGTTACAAACTTGACTCACAGACTACACTATCGAACGTAACGTCATAGATCTGAGGATTTTAGCTGACCCCCCGGACAATGTCAAGAACATCGACGCAGCAGCAGTCACCACGTTGATCGGTTTTCAGTCCGAGTTTAATTGAGTACAATCTCGGCCAACTCCTTCCACACACGGACCGTCTGGGCTTGCTCAACCTCCGCCAGTTTCTCGACCGACTGCGGGACGAGAACGACATCGCGACCGTCGACGTCCCGGTCGACTCCGACCAGGAAATCGCCGAGATCCATCGCCGTGTGGTCGCCGCCGGCGGTCCGGCCCTGCTGTTCGCCAACGTCGATGATGCCGATTTCCCCTGCGTCACCAACCTCTTCGGCACCGAGAAGCGGGTGGATCTGGCCTTCGGCACGCGCCCGGAACGGTTCATCGAGCAGCTCGTCGACCTTGCCCACGACCTGACCGCCCTGTCGCCGAGCAAACTCTGGCCTCACCGCAACCTGCTGGGCGAGGGACTCAAGGTGGGGATGAAGAGCGTCAAGCGGGGGGCCATCACCGAGTGCGTCCAGTCACCCCCGGCATTGGGCCGGCTGCCCCTGCTGAAGACCTGGCCAGAAGACGGCGGCCACTTCATTACCCTTCCCCTGGTCTACACCACTCACCCAGACACCGGTCAGCACAACCTCGGCATGTACCGGATCCAGCGGTACGACGACGAGATGACCGGAGTGCACTGGCAGATACAGAAGGGCGGCGGCTTCCACTACCACGTCGCCGAGCAGCGCGATGACGCCCTGCCGCTGACCATCTTCATGGGCGGCCCGCCGGCCCTGATCCTCGCGGCTATCGCGCCTCTTCCGGAGGGGCTGCCCGAGCTGTTGCTGGCCTCGCTGCTGCAGGGCGAACGGCTGCGCCGCGTGGTCAATCCCACCGGCGGCCACCCGCTGATCGCCGAGGCTGAGTTCGCCATCCAAGGCGTGGTCCCCCCCCATCTGCGCCAGCCCGAGGGCCCGTTCGGTGACCACTACGGCTACTACTCGCTACAACACGACTACCCGGTTCTGCAAGCCACCCACCTGTTCCACCGCAAGGACGCCATCTTCCCGGCCACGGTCGTCGGCAAGCCACCGCAGGAAGACTTCTTCCTCGGCGACTACATCCAGCGGCTGATGGCGCCGCTGAGCAAGCTGGTGATGCCTTCGATCGAGGCGATCTGGAGTTACGGTGAGACCGGCTACCACTCCCTGTCGACAATCGTCGTGCAGGAGCGCTAC
This sequence comes from uncultured Gemmatimonadaceae bacterium, assembly GCA_964456165.1. Lineage (GTDB taxonomy): Bacteria > Latescibacterota > UBA2968 > UBA8231 > UBA8231 > CAYWBJ01. The sequence continues at coordinate 18,206 of CAYWBJ010000297.1, forward strand.
CCGCGTGAGGCAATGAAATTCGCTTTCCGCATCCTCGGCGAGGATGGCGGCCAGCTCAACCTGACCAAGTTCCTGGTCGTCATCGACGGCCGGGTCGAACTCGGAGACTTCCGCCAGGTACTGGAATACGCCCTCGCGCGGGTGCAGTTCCAGACCGACCTGTTCGTCATCGCCAACCTGGCGATGGACACCCTCGACTACACCGGGCCGGCCGTGAACCAAGGCAGCAAGGGCATCCTCATCGGCGTCGGCGATCCCGTCCGGGAGCTGCCCGCTGGCTACGGAGGTCCACCGCCCACCGGCAGCCGGGAGGTAACCTCCTACTGCCCCGGCTGCCTGGTCGTCTCCGGCCCCACCTACGCCGAAGACGCCTACTACGCCGGCAAGCTGGCCGGCAACGGCAACCTGGAGGACTGGCCGCTGATCTTCCTCGTGGATGACGCCGCAGTGGTCGAGCGCAACATCACCTTTCTCTGGAGCAGCTTCACCCGCTTCGAGCCGGCTGCCGACATCTACGCCGCTGAGACCGTGCTCCGCCGGCACCATCCCAGCTACACGCCGCCGCTGGTCTTCGACTGCCGCAAGAAGCCCGGATACCCGGATGAGCTGGTCGCAGACGAAGCAGTGTCGAAGCGGGTGACTGAGCGCTGGGGCGAGTACTTTCCTGATGGCACCGTCGACGGCGAGGAAGATCCCCTGGGCTACCGCGGCTTCGCGTTGAAGAGTTAGCGCTACACCCGCTTTGAGAGGAGAACAATGAGCGACGATCTCAGCTTCGCCGACGCCCACTCGCTTGCCGGAATGGTCCGCGACGGAGACTTATCGCCAGTCGATCTGTGCAAACATTTCCTGCAGCGCATCGAGCGGTACAACCCGAAGCTGCAAGCTTTTCTCCGCGTTACGGCCGACCAAGCCCTGGCGGCAGCCCGCAGCGCCGAGACCGCGCTCGCCGCCGGCCTGGACACAGGCACCCTCCTGGGGATGCCCGTGGCCATCAAGGACCTGATCGACTACGCCGGCTTGCCCACAACCGGCGGCTCAACTCTCAGGCGAGACTTCGTGCCCACCGAGAGCGCCACTGTGGCCAAGAAGATGATGGGGGCCGGCACCTGCATGCTGGGCAAGACGGGCCTGGTCGAGTTCGCCTTCGGCGGCGTCGGCATTAACCACCACTACGGCACTCCGTGGAATCCGTGGGATACCGACACACAGCGCATTCCGGGCGGCTCGAGCAGCGGCTCGGCAGTAGCCGTAGCGGCGGGATTGGCACCAGCCGCCCTCGGCAGCGACACCGGCGGCTCGGTCCGCATCCCCGCTTCGTTCTGCGGCCTGGTCGGGCTGAAGACCACCTTCGGCCGGATCAGCAACAAAGGAATCATGCCGCTGGACAGCAGCCTCGATTCAGTTGGCCCGATGACGCGCAGCGTCCGCGACGCGGCCCTCATCTACCAGGCGCTCGCCGGGCCCGATCCCGACGATCCCAATACCTGGGAGCAGCCGGTCGATGAAGACATCTTCGCGGAATTGCACCGCGGCGTGAAAGGGCTGCGGCTGTCGATCCCGCGGGAGTACTTCTGGGACGGCGTCGAGCCGGAGGTCGCGGCAGGTGTGCGCGCCGCCGCCGACCAACTGGCTTCCCTGGGAGCGAATGTGGAAGAGGGATCGCTTACAGAGCTGGATGACCTGATCGCCCTGCGCGCCCGCGGCAGCATTGTCGCAGTGGAGGCCTACGCGAACCTCAAAGAAGAACTGGAGAATCAGCTGGACCAGTTCGATCCCATCGTCTCAGCCCGCATGCTGGACGGCGCCAAGTTCTCGGCCGTCGACTACTTCGAGATAAAGCGCGATCTGGGAGCTCTGCGCCTGCGGATGGACCGGACCATGTCGTCGTATGACGCCCTGATTGCGCCGACGACACCGCTGGCGGCGGCGCCTGTGGAAAAGGTCGACCAGGAGAACGCCTACTTTGAGGTCAACGGCATCTGCCTGCGCAACACCATGGCCGGCAACCTGCTCGGCTTGTGTGCGCTGTCAGTGCCGTGCGGCTTCACGTCTGCTGGTTTGCCCATCGGCCTACAGCTGATCGGGCGCGCCCACACCGAGGGGCGTTTACTCCGCATCGGCCAGGCCTACGAAGAGAGCACGGAATGGTCGAAGCGAACGCCGGATATGGCCGGTTTCGACTAAGGTTCACGGTGTTGCCAAGATCATGGACGGCTGGTATATTTCCGCCGTTACGCTACCGATCGAAATTATGGCTATTGTGCTCCCATCGTCTAGCGGTTAGGACCCAAGATTTTCATTCTTGTAACCGGAGTTCGACTCTCCGTGGGAGCACCAAAATTCAAAACTAACTGCGGCCAGCAGATTAGGATAAGAAAAGGACCCTCGCTCGAGGGTCCTTTTTCCGTTCTCAAACAGACCTGGTGTCCATCCGGTGAGCATGATCGTACCGCAGGCGCTTCATCGCCGCCTTCTCAATGATCAGGTAGACATGTGGGCGGAGCACAGAGTTGTGCGGCGGTATTTGTGGCGAGCCAATGCGACACCGTCCGAGAATCGATGCCTTGCATTAGTGCGTTGGAACAGAAAGAAGGGGTTCGCCTGCCAGGTGTGAGACTGAGGGGCCGAGGGGTTCTTACCCCAGCTCTGATTCCCACTCGAGGAGCTTCTCCACCATCCCACGCACACGGGGCCTGTCGCTGCGGCGGTACGACTCGTGCAGCCTGGAGGCGTCCTGATTGTGCACCCGCAGGGCGTCATAGTGCTCCTTCGTCGTCGGCTGTTCAGCGAATTTCAGCGCGATGTAACGTCGCAACGGCTGCTTACCGTAGACTGCGTGGAACAGGTAATGGTTGAAAACAATCACGTCTCCCGGATCGACTTCGAGCGCATGGCAGCACAGATCGGAGCCTGCAACCCCGAAAATTTCGGCCCCTGGTTTCACGTGCTGCTCCTGAAGTGGCAGCAGGCTGCGGTGGAAGTCGGCGTGCTGGGAACCTGGGATCACCCTTAGACACCCTGTTTCTTTCCGCATCGACTGCAGATAGATCATGATCTTGATGCGCGTGTACTGCAGATCAATCTGACCGCCGCGGTCGCAATGCCAGGTGTGATCGTGGCTCTCGTTGAAGCTACCTGCCACACCCTCCGAGCAACCCCAGATGAACCCGGGACCAAGCAGCTGTTCTATCGGCAGGAAGATGCGGTCGTCTTCGGGCAACCACGCGAGGTCCGATGACAGCTCCACGAAGGGCGAGACGGACTGGTGAGAGGGTCCGGACTGACGACCTGGATGAGCTGCCATCAACTCGTCCACCTCGCTGGTGATGGAGGTCATCTCC
>CAYWBJ010000298.1:0-4521 GCA_964456165.1 uncultured Gemmatimonadaceae bacterium
GAGGAGCGCTGGGGAATCTCCGATAGGGATGACATCTGTCCGTCTTGGGAAGATGCGGGTGACAAGGCACGCTGGGACCGTAAGATGGCCGTCTACGCGGCCATGGTCGAGTGTATGGATCGCGGCATCGGCAAGGTGCTCGACCGCATCCGCCAGCTTGGTAAAGAGCAGAACACGCTGGTCCTGTTCTTGTCGGATAACGGGGCCTGCGGCGAGCACTTCGACAACTCACCGGACAAACCACCCGGCGGTGTGGACACCTATGTCACTGTTGACGCGCCGTGGGCAAACGCCAGCAACACGCCCTTCCGGAAGTACAAGGTCTATGATCACGAAGGAGGCATATCCACGCCGTTCATCGCGCACTGGCCCGGTATCATCGAGCCTGGCACGATCACACACCAGATCGGTCACGTCATCGACATCCTCCCCACCTTCCTCGACATCTCTGGAGCCGAGTATCCCGACCGCTACAACGACCAGGATATTCATCAGTACGACGGCCGCAGCCTCCTGCCGATTCTGCGTGGCGAGGAACGCGATCCGCACGACGTGCTCTTCTGGGAGATGAACGGGTGCCGAGCGGTGCGGAAGGACAAGTGGAAAGCGGTTAGCCTCGGTCCCGAGCGCAACCACGCCGGTCACGAAATCCCGGCGGGTCAAGACGAATGGGAGCTATACGATATGGAAGCTGATCGTTGCGAGCTGAACGACCTGTCCGCCGATCGCCCCGAGCTGGTCAGCGAGTTGGACGCACTATGGCGGGAATGGTTCGAGAGATGTCGTCAGGAGAAGCAGACAGCTTCCTGATCACACGGTTACGCGCCACAAAGGAGCCAAGCTGATGAAAACCGCATCCGGATTTGCGTCTTTGTAGGGGGCGAAGCCGTGAATCCCCCGACCCTTTTCGCCGAAACCGCTGAAGATGAGGTTGTTTGACGTCGCCCCCCGGTGCTCGTAGAGGCCGAGGTTGGGTTTGCCCCATGCTCTCGCGTCATCGCTTTCCGCGTACGCAGCCACCCGCCGGAGGAGTCGTGTTCGTTCGCTGCCGGGGAGGTAGACGACCGGGTCTGGACGGGTCCGTTTCCATTCCTCGGCGTAGAGGACTTCTTCCATGGCGAGGACTATCGCATCCGTTTGGGACCGGACCGTAGGACAGGTTCAGAGACCTGTGGTACGACCGTGTCGGGCACGGAAACGGGATCAGACCCTAGCCCATTGGTACAGCTCGGTACCTAATCCACAACCTCAGCGCGTAGAGCTGAAATGGATTGTGGATGTCCGACGGCCGGTCCTTCAGCGTCAGCGTGATCTCGTTGTCGCCCAAGTCGAAATGCTCGCTGAACCTAGTCACGTCAAAGGTCACGGAGAAATGGCCGCGCTGTCCGTTCCAGTTCCACGGGTACTGGTCGCTTGTATCGAAGCGGCCTTCCTCGAACGGCACGGATGCGCCGTTGACTCGAAGCTCGAGATTCTCCTTGCCGGTGACCTCGATGAGGTCCAGGATCAGCGTCAGCGAGTCGAGCAGCCGTTCCGCTCGAGCCTGGCGCACGTCATCGCCGACAGGCAACCTGACGCTGAGAGCTTGTCCGACGGCGATCTCCGCAGGCAGCTGGTGAGGATGCGCCGTGTCATAAGCGGCACCGAAGAACCGGCTTTGGGAAGGAACTCCGATCCCGGCGATCATGTAGAGCTTGTCCCTTCCGGCAAGGGTCGCCGGGTCACCGATCTCGCTGAGCAGCGTCTTGTCCTCGGGCCGGTTGGCGTTCTCGTGGTGATGGAAATTGAACAGGTTGATGCCGTCCACTTTCTGCCGCCACGCGTTGAGTACCGCACCGCGCACCGCTTCCTTCGGAGGCGGTCGATAACGTCCCGGACCCACGCCCTCCGTCACGCTCGCGTAGACCCGGCACGTGCTGTCGCGCGCCATATCGACGAAGCGATCGAACGGCAGCTCGCAGGTCGTGTCGTAGTACACCGAGGGCGTGGCGACGTCGATGATCCGGTCGCCTATCCATCTCTCGATCTCGATGCCCACCTTTTCGCAGCATTCGGGGGTTCCCGGAACACGCACGCCCAGCTCGATCGGGCGCCCACGCTGCTCACCGATGCGATCAAGGATGGCGCGCGCTTCGCGCATCAGCTCGGTGATCTGCCCGGCCCCCTCGGCGGCGCTGTCCCGGGGGTAGTTGTGGCCGAAGTCGCGCGTGAAGTCCCACTCGAATCCGTCCAGGTCGTAACTCTTGCAAACGTCCTCGATCAGAGCCAGGCGATGCGAGCGCACTTCGACGATCGAATAGTCCAGATGCAGGCACTCGGAAATGGTTCCGTCGGGATTCGGTCCATGGATCGGGTAGCCGCACCGGTCACCAAGACGGTACTCCGGATGTGTCAGACAGAATTCGCTGCGCATACCATAGTCGAGCGGATGGGCGTCGTTGAATCGCATGGCCCCCCAGAACGGCTTGCCCTGCTCGTGGGCCAGGTCGATCGCCGCAGCCCATGGATCGCGGTCGAACGAGAGGATTGCCTCGATGTTCTTCATCTGCTTCCAGACGTTGACGCTCAGCGCCTTCTCCGGAAACACCACCTTCGAACCAGGCATCTCGCTGCGATACATCGGCGCGACGTCCCCGAAGGTGAACATGTGGCAGATAATGCCGTCGACCTGCGTTCCGCTCAGCCAGCCGACCGTCTCGAAGAGGAAGCGCTCGAACGTGATCGGCGGCGCGGTGACGACCATGAAGTTTGCGTCATTGTGCTCGTAGAAGCGTGGTATCGTGGTCATAGCATCCTTCAACAGGGTCAATTCCATTCCAGAACGATCGAAAAATCCAGCGCCTCCAGCTCCATGTCCAGCGCCAAGTGTACCCCGGAACCCGACTCGGTCATGATCCCGCGGCGAGCGTCGCGCCATCGACGGTCAGATCGGCACGACCGCGGCTCAGCCAGCGGACAATGCCCTGAAGCTGCCGGCGACGATGCCAGTTCACGAAATACGCGTCAATACCGTCGGAGAGGTCGCAGGCGTAGGTTGCCACGCGGCCCCCGCGCTCGTTATCGAAACGGACCATCGCCGGGCAGAAGGGGTGGCGATCCATGTCAACGAACTGCGACTGAACCGGTGCGATGAGGACGGTGACACCGCACACGTTCCGAGCCGCCCTGACGGTGGCCAGCGGATAGGTAGCATAAAGGGCGCTAGCGATAGTCCGGTCAAGCGGTCAGGGGAGTAGAACCGATCGGTCGCTGGGCCCGGCGCGGTCGAGGGTGAAGATGTTGCTGAACCCGACTCCCTGACCAGCCCCCAGTTTACCATTCGCAAGCACGCCGATCCGGAGCCCGGCGATTGCCACCCCAACCTTGGCCATCCTCATCACTCAACTCACAGATGGCGCCGCATCCAACACTACTTTCCCGGCCGCGGCTGCTTCTATATCCGCAACGACTGGGGGCTTTTTAGCCTGTTCAATAGGCTGCAACACCTGGAGTCCCGGTTCTGAGAAGCCAACAGCCGGGTGCCGGGACTCACGGAGTGCCGCGACCGGTTTTGCGCAGCCCGAGCTCAGGGTGCCACCGCCTCCAGCCGCGGCACCCCACAGCGCTCGAGCATCTGCCGCGCCTTGTCGCGGAACTGGTCGCGCACGTCGCGGGTGGGCGGACGGCAGCGGCTGGAGCCGACGCCCACCAGCTCCATACAGAGTTTGTCCAGGTATCCGTCGCCGCCGGTGTATTCCATCATCTCAAACCACAGCTCGTAGAAAGGTGCCACCACCCGGATCATCTCCCTTTGGGCCTCTGCATATTCCTCGGATTCGAGCAGCTGCCACAGCCTCACTCCGAATTCGGGCCAGTAGTTGGCTGTGTGCACCTCGATCCCCCGAGCGCCCATGATGTGGGTGCTGACGAAGCGAGAGTCGTTGTCGATGATGTGCAGCCGCCCGCAGTACTGGTCCACTAGGCGCTCGAAGCCCATGTGGGAGCTGGCCGGGACCGACCACTTTAGAGCAATGAAGTTGGGGACGTCCAGAAGCCGGTCCACCAGGCCAGTCGAAGCCGCGACGCTGGTCCAGTAGGTGTTGTACAGGATGATGCCCACGTCCGCCGCCTCGGCGGCCGCCATCACGTATTCGTAGAAGTCTTCTTCGGTGTGAGCAAAATAGAATGGCGCCGACACCTGGATGAATTCCGCCCCCACCTTGTGCGCGGTTTGCGCCAGCTCCACCAGCTCCCGTGTGCTCGTGGTCTGGGCTCCCATCACCACCCCGATGGCGCCGTTGGCCTCGTCCACCACCGTCTCGGCCACACGAGCGCGCTCCGGCAGCGTCATGGTGGTGAAGTCGCCAGCCGCACCGCCGGCCAGAAGCACGCCGGTGCCTTCCCTGATGCCGGAGTCGATGAGAAACCGGACCGCCTGCCGCTGCGCCGCAAGGTCCAGTTCGAGATCCTCGTCGCGGAACATCGTGGGGACCGTTACGTAACATCCCTCCAGCCGTTTTCGTGCCCTTTCCCTATCCATTT
>CAYWBJ010000299.1:0-15126 GCA_964456165.1 uncultured Gemmatimonadaceae bacterium
CGCCCTAGCCCCAAAGGCACGCGCCAGCCGCACGAAATCCGGATTGGTCAGCCCCACCGCGATATGACGGCTCCCGAAGTTGCGGTCCTGTGCCTGCCGGATAGCCGCGTAACAGTCGTCGTTGCAGATCACGATCGGCACCGCCACCTTCCCAGCCACCGCCGTTGCCAACTCCTGGGCGGTGAAGAGGAAACCGCCGTCGCCGCTCAGCGCTACGACCTGGCGGTCGGGACGCGCCAGCTTGGCGCCGATCGCCCCCGGTGCCGCGAACCCGAGAGTACCCCAGTAGTGGGGAGAAAAGAAGGTGCGCGGCCCGTAGACCGGAAACAGCCGGCGGGCGCGGTAACCTACCATCGTCATGTCGGCCACGACGATCGCATCCCGTTCGAGGCAGCGGCGCGTGACACCGAGGATCTCGGCGAACGGTTGGTCGGTAGCAGCCGGATCGGCGCCGGCGCCGCGCTGCCTGGGCGGTATGGCCGGCGGCCAGTCGCCAGCGGCCGGACGCGGGTCCAGCATGGCCAGCAGCGCCTCCAGGCCGGCAGCGGCATCGCCGACCAGTTCCACTTCGGCTTCGACATTGCGGCCGATGACCGACGGATCGATATCCAGATGGATCAGGGGGCGCGGCTCCGCATCCCAGCCCTTGGCCGAGCGCTCGCCGAGCCGGCTGCCCACCGCCAGGCAGACGTCGGCCGCGGCGATCCACGGGCCCATGTTGATGCCGATGTTGCGCCGCAGCGGCGGCAGCTTCCCAGGACCGGTGTCAGGCAGGGCCAGCGGATGGTCATCGGGGATTGCGCCCATTCCGTTCGTCGTGCGTGCGACTGGAGCCGCCAGATGTTCGGCAAGCGCCAGGACCTGCGCCGTGGCATCCTGCGCCCCGCGACCGACAATCAGCAGCGGCCGCCGGGCACCGCGCAGCAGGGCAGCGGCCCGTTCGAGCGCCGACGGCGCGGGAACAGCCGGCTCTTCCCGCCGCACCGCAATCGGTTGGGCCGCGGTTTCCGCCGCCAGCACGTCGAGCGGAATCTCCAGCGCGAACGGGCGCGGGCGACCGGTGTGCACGGCGCGCAGGGCCTCGTCCAGGGCGGCGGATATCTGCCCACTCTCCCGCACCCGGATGCTGCGTCCGACCACGGAGCGCACCGTCGCCTGCTGATCCAGCATCTCGTGCAGTGTGCCGGCGTCCGGCTCCAGCTCCTCCTCTGGCGGCCCGCTGGCGATCAGCAGCAGCGGCGACGACTCGGCGTGGGCCTGGGCCAGCGGCGTGAGCGCGTTGACGACCCCCGGACCGGTCGTCGCCAGGACGACGCCGGGACGGCCCGAGGCCCGGGCGTAGCCGTCGGCCATGAAGCCGGCACCCTGCTCGTGGCGCACGTTGACATGGCGGATGCGGGGATGACCGTGCAGCGCGTCGTAGATCGGCAGGCTGTGGATTCCCGGGATCCCGAAGACCGTGTCTACGCCCCAGGCGTCGAGCGCCGCGACCACCGCCTGGCCGCCCGTAACGCTCATGCGGCGATCGGCGCTTCGCCGCGGATGGTCGTGCGGAACATGTGACGGGGCTGGTCGTCGCCGTAGTCGCAAATAGCCTTGTGCATGACGCACTGGTTGTCCCAGAACACCAGGTCACCGACCCGCCAACGATGGCGGTAGACGATGGCCGGATCGGTCGCCTGCTCGAACAGGTAGTCGAGTAACGGCCGGCTCTCCTCAGGGGTCATGTCGGCGAAACGCGCGGTGAAGCCGGGATTGACGAACAGCGCCTCGCGCCCGGTCACCGGGTGCCTCCGGACCACCGGATGCTCCATCGGCGGGGTGCTGGCCTGCTGCTCCGCAGTCAGTGTCCCACCGTCCGCTCGTTGTGCAAAGATGGTACGGTTCGCGTGGCCGAAGTCGTGTACCGCCCGCAGCTTCCTCAGCGACGCCCTCATGCCATCGGACAGTCCGTCCAGCGCCGCGTACATGCTTGCGAACAAGGTGTCGCCGCCGAGCTCGGGAACTTCCAGGGCGTACAACATGGATCCCAGGGACGGCCGCTCCGCGTAACTCAGGTCCGAGTGCCAGTAGGCACCGGCGTAGGAGCGCCCCACCGGCTGACCACCTTCCACCCGGTTGGACAACACGTAGATCTCCGGGTGGCCCGGCAGCAGCGCGTCCCGTAGGACGTGCTCCTCCAGGGCTCCGAAACGCTGGGTGAAGGCCACCTGCTGCTCGGGTGTCAGCACCTGGTCGCGGAAGACCAGCACGCCGTGTGCGGCCGCCGCCGCCAGCAGCGCCGTCACCGTCCCGTCGTCGGGTTTCCGGGACAAATCAATGCCGGTCACCTCGGCACCGATGACAGTGGAAACGGGGTGCAGATCGCAGGACATGGAAATACCGAAATACCGTGGGGTCGTAGAAGGGGTAAAGCTATTCAACCATACAGGGCGCGGCAATTCGGCCAGGTGCCCGCCTTCCCCTGGTCGGGCGCCGACATCTTTGCCCCGGTTGAGAGCTTGCGCTCTCCACGCGTCTCGGTTTCGTTTCCCGGCGACGCCGAGGGGAGCAATCGTGAAGTCACATGCGGAAGAGAGGCGAAGCGCCTCTCTCTCCCTATGGCATTCGCACGAGAGGACCGCTGGACTCATGACCGACCTGCCATCAATCGAAGTCGCCTCCCTGACCGTGGTCCGCAAGGACTCCAGCCACAATGCATTCACGGATCTCGTCGAGTTCCAGGGTGCCTACTACCTCGCCTTCCGCACCTGTCCCGACGGCCACGGCATCTTCGGCACGGCCGGCTGCGTCGTCATGCGCAGCGAGGATGGCAGGTCCTGGCGCCAGGTGCACGCGTTTGCCGTCGCGGGGCGCGATACCCGCGATCCCCATTTCCTGGTCTTCCGCGACACCCTGTTCGTCTACACCGGGACCTGGCTCATCCCCCCTGCCGGCCGGCTGCTGGACCTGAGCCACCACCTCGGGTATGCCGTCTGGACCGCGGACGGCGTGCAGTGGCACGGTCCGGAACCACTGGAAGGCACCTACGGCCACTACGTGTGGCGGGCCGCCGCCCACGGCGAGCGCGCCTACCTGTGCGGCCGCCGCCGCCGCGGCTACGCCGCGGGGATCGACGCCGAAGACGAGCCCGAGTCGATCGAATCGGCCATGCTGGTCAGCCATGACGGCCTGGTCTGGTCCTTCCACTCCCGCTTCGCCGCCGCTTACGGCGACGAAACCGCCTTCCTCTTCGAAGCGGATGGCTCGGCGCTGGGTCTGGTCCGGGGTGGCGAACCGGCGCCGGCGCGCATCGTCCGCTCGGCACCGCCATATGTCGAATGGAGCCCGGTCGCCCTCGACCGCAACGTCGGCGGGCCGCTGCTGGTCACGTGGGGCGCGCGCTACATGGTCGGCGGCCGGCAGCGCGCGCCTGGTGAAGAGCCCGCCACCTGGCTCTACTGGCTCGACGGCAACGAGTTGCGACGAGCGGCCGAGCTGCCGAGCGGCGGCGACTGCTCCTACCCCGGTTTCGTGGCGCTGGACGAAAACCGCGGCCTGCTTTCCTACTACTCGAGTCACGACGGCAGCACCTCGATCTACCTCGCCGAGATCGGCCTGTCCTGAACCCGCAGAGAAAAGCACTATGGTGATCACCGACGTCGACCTGATCCAGGTCTTCCCGAAGAACCAGGAACGCAACCGCGGCAACTTCGCCTTCTACGGCGAGCTCAGCCTGATCTCCATCTACCGGGTCACCACCGACACGGGGCTGGTCGGCTACGGTGAGACCCGGGGGCGCCTGCCGCCCCGCTCCCAGGTCGAAGGCGTCATCGGCCGCGATCCGTTTGAGTATGTGGGCAGTAATCTGAACCTCGGACTGGTGATGGCCCTGTACGACGTGATGGGAAAGTACCTCGAGCTCCCCGCCTACCGGCTGATGGGACAGAAGTGCCGCGACGCCGTCTCATTGGCCGCCTGGACCAGACCCTGTTCGCCGGCGGAGCTCGCCGACGAGGTCCGCCATGCTGCCGCCGCCGGCTACACCATCCTCAAGATGCACAGCTCGCCCCTCTGGGACGTTCTCGAGCACGCTCGTCGAGCCGCCGCGGCAGCGCCGCCCGGGTTCCGCCTCCACTTCGACTTCAACGGTGGCGCCCTGAACAGCCGCCGGCCACGCACCGTGGCCACCGTCCTACCGCTTTTGCGCGAGCTGGAGCGTCTGGAGGCCGTCGGCTTCATCGAGGATGTCGTAAGTCGCCACGACGTGCACGGCTGGAGAAACCTGCGCGAACGCACCCACATCCCCCTCATCCTCGGACACGACGGCACCCTCGGCACCGCTCTCGACGCCACCCTGGGCATGGCCGACATCTACATGCTGTCGGGTAACGGGGTCGGCAGAACGCTGGCCCGCGGCAGCGCCCTCGGACTGTTGAACACGCAGGTGATGTTCCAGCTGGTGGGGAACGGCCTGACTACTGCGTTCACCATGCACATGGCCGCCGTGCTGCCGACTGCCACCGGGCACTGTGTCACCCAGATGGACCAATACGAGGAGGACGTCGTCATCACGCCGATCGCGGTGCAGGAAGGCTTCGCCCGGCTTCCGAACGAACCGGGCCTGGGTCTGGAAATCGACGACGGCGCCCTCTCCCGCCTCGCCACCAATCCCGATCCTTACGAATCGATTCCGCGCGGCATCGGCATCCTGCGCTTCCCCAACGGCCACACGCTCTACGCCATCTCAAAGCCGGACGTCGTTCGCGCCACCGGCACCGAGGAAGGCGCCATCCGCGGTATCGATTTCGAGCTCTGGCAGGACGACGGCAGCGAGCGCTTCCGGGATCTCTGGAGGCGTCTGGAGGTGGAGGGATCGATTTTCGCGGAGGAGCCCAACGGCTGATGCGGGTTCTGCTGCTGGGCGGGAACGGCTATCTCGGGCCGCACGTGGTCGCCGAGCTGGAGCGCGACCACGAGCTCGTCCTCACCGACATCACTCCCATCGAGACGCCGCACGCCGCGATGGTCGTGGACATCGCCGACCCGGAGCAGGTGCGCGCCGCCGCCCGCGGCACCGACGCCATCGTCAACTGCTCGGTGCAGCGGCGCGACGGGCGCGGCGCCTTCGCTGTCAACACGCTCGGCACCATGAATGCGCTGAGGGTCGCGGTCGACTTGGGTCACCGGCGCTTCGTCAACACCGGACCGCGCTTCACGCTCGTTGGCAACACCTACCTGGATTTCGACCACGACATTACCGAGGAAATACCGCCGCAGCCGGGAACCGGATTGTATGCCCTGACGAAATCCCTCGGGCACGAGCTCTGTCGGGTCTACTCCGAGCAACACCCCATCCACGTGCTGATGTTGCTGTTCTCCAGCTTTCGCGACCTCCCATCGCCGGACCAGGAACCGGGCGATGCGAACCCGTTCGCCGTAACCTTCGCCGACGCCGCCCGCGCCATCCGCTGTGCGCTGGAGGTCGACCTGGCGACCCTGCCGTCCCCTTTCGAGACGTTCTTCACGACGGTCGATCAGCCGCAGCAGCACTGCCGCTGCGGCAAGGCGCGCAGACTCCTGGGATGGGAGCCGCGCGATGATCTGTCCGGCTATGTCCGGCGCGGGTGAAGGCTGGACGGTCAAAGTCAAGAATCGCGGCAACTATTGATGCAGTAGGGACAATGTCGCAGACTCCGAAACCCTGTGGCGCGCCGGTGGCACTCGTTTGCAGGTGGCCACGCCTTTTCATCATTCCCAGCCCGCGAAAGAGATGCCCATGGTCCGCCTAGCCCTGCTTTCCGCCGCACACACCCACACCAAGGGATTCATCGGCAACATCACTGCCAACGACGACCGCGACCTCGCCGTCATCTACGACGACGTGGCCGATCGAGGTCAGCGCTTCGCCGCGGAGGCCGGCACCGAGTACAGCGGCGATCTGGCGGCGGTCCTCGCCCGGGACGACGTCGACGGCTTCATCGTCTGCGCGGCCAACACCCAGCACGTGCCGCTCCTGCGTGCCGCGGTCCCGGTGGGCAAACCCATCTTCTGCGAGAAGCCCTTCACCACCTCCGTCGACGACGCCCTCGAGTTGCACGAGCTCATACAGCAGCACGGGACGCCGGTCCACATGGGCTACTTCCAGCCCTTCACCCCGGACATGCAGGGTGTCATCGCCTCCGTCGCCAGCGGTGCCCTGGGACAGATCACCCACGCCCGCTACCGCAACGCCCATGCCGCGGCCTACGGCCGCTGGTTCGACTCGCCCGATTTGAGCTGGTTCACCCAGCCCGACCTGTCCGGCGGCGGCGCCTTCATGGACATGGGCACGCACGCGGTCCACCGGCTCATCAGCGTCCTCGGTCCGGTGGCGGAAGCTATGGCCATCATCGGCAACGCCTCCGGCATCTATCCCGACGTCGACGATCACGGCGTCGCCTGGCTGCGGTTCGTCAACGGCGCGCTGGGTACGGTAGAGGGTTCATGGGTCCAGACAGGGGGCATGGGCGGCTTCGAGATCGTCGGCAGTGAGGGCACGATCTTCGAGCATCCCGAGCGCGGCATGCTCCTGGGCAGGTCCCGGGAGGAGCCGGTTGAAGTAGCGGCAGGCGAGGCCCGGCCGACGACGGTCGACCGCCTCGTCGCAACCATCCGGGGAGAGCTAACCCGGGAGGAACTGAATGCGGACCTGCTGTGCGCGATCGACGCCGTGGCGGCGATGGACGCCTGTTACGCCTCGTCCGAGTCGGGAGGCTGGGTCGCGGTGAAGCAAGTGTCGCGGTGACCTGCTGTTGCTCGGCACTGCAGTAGGCCCCTTTTTGGGCGGCCGGGAGCCATCACCGCAAATCGGTGGCGACAGTCGCCGCGCAGTCGGCTCAAGCCCTGGGGCCACTCTATATTATCCACCACTTCATTCATCCAGCACTCCAGACTGCCTCAGAACGTTGCCCGCTTGACCAAGCTCATCCCCAACCGATATCGCCAGTTCCTGACCGCTCGTTCCCGGTCGTTTCTCACGGCCCCCGAAGACCAGAGCATCACTGCCCGCGGCTTCTGGATCGGCTCCGCCCTCAGCTTTTTCCTCGCCGTGGCCGCTCCCTACAACAACATGCTCATCCACGGCACCCACATCGCCCTGGATATGAGCACGCAGGGGGCCTTGTTCATTTTCGTGCTGCTGATCGGAATCTTCAATGTCGTACTCAAGATCATCGGCAGCGACCTGCGCCGGGCCGTGCTCTTCGCGACTCTGGTCGCCGCCGCCTGGCTGTATGCGCACATGCCCCTGGCCGACCTCGACCCTCACCGACCCGGCACCATCCTCTCGACCATCGCCCTGTTGACCACCCTGGCGAACCTGCCCCTCGCCGCCGTCGGGCGCAGCCTGGCCCTCAACAGAGCCGAGCTGATCATGGTCTACGTGATGCTGGGCATCGTCTCCGTCGTCTGCACCATGGGACTGAGTCAGCAGCTGGTGCCGATGATCTCTTCCCTGTTCTATTTCGCGTCGGCGGAGAACGACTGGGAGCACAAGCTCATACCCTGGCTCGGGGACAAACCCTACATGGTCGACGACGGCGACCGCAACATCCGTTTCTACGAAGGCCTGTCCGGAGCCGAGCAGCCGTTGCCCTACGGCCACTGGGTCGAACCCCTGCTCTGGTGGGCAATTCTCCTGTTCGCCCTCTTCGTGGTCATGGTCGGCGTGGCCGTCATCCTGCGCCGCCAGTGGCTCGAGCGCGAGCGCCTCGCCTACCCCCTCGCCCAGGTCGGGCTGGCCCTGATACGCGGCGACACGGCCACCAGCCGGGTGAACGGATTCTTCAAAAGCAAAGCGGCCTGGATCGGTATGGCCGTGCCGCTCATCGCCGGCAGCATGGGGGCCCTGCGCAACTACGGGCTGCCGGTCGCACCTCCAATCACGTACTGGAACTTTGACGTTTTCGGCACCTTGACCGCGTTGAAGATCTCCTACTCGTTGCTCGGCTTCTGTTACTTCATCGACACCCGCATCGCCGCCAGCCTCTGGGTATTCTACCTGCTGGCGCGGCTCCAGATGAGCGCCCTGAAGGGCATTGGTCTCAAAACCGACCAGGTGATCCTCTACGGCGCGGAGTCACCCCTGCTGGGCTGGGCCGGTTTCGGCGCCTTGCTGTGCATGGTGATCATCGGTCTGTACATGGCTCGCGAGCACCTGCGCAACGTGGCCGCCAAAGCTCTCGGGCGGGCTCCGGAAGTCGACGACGGCGACGAGATCCTCTCCTACCGCAGCGCGGTCCTGGGCACTGCCGGCGGGCTCGCCGTCATCGCCGGCTGGTTCTGGGTCATGGGCACGCCGCTGTGGATCGCGGCGCTGTTCACCGTCGTCGTCGTGCTCGTCTTCGTGGGGATCACCCGAATCATCGTGGAAGCCGGCGTGGCCACCTTGAGGGCGCCGATGACCGCTCCCGATTTCGTCATCTATGGTCTCGGCTCGAGCCTGGTCACCGCCCCCGGGGTCGCCAACCTTTCCATCGCCTACGTCTGGTGCTCGGAGGTCCGCGCCTTCGTCATGGCGGTCTGCGCCAACGCCCTGCGCCTTATCCAGGAGATGGAGAGGGGGAGCCGCCGCACGGTGTTCTGGGCCATCATCCTGGCCCTGGGGATCGGCACCCTGGGCGCGACCTGGATCACCCTCTCCACGGCTTACCGCCACGGCGGCATCAACCTGGGCGGCTACTTCTTCATCGCGATGAACCTGCGCGCCTTTGGCGGTGCGGAGCGCGCGCTCGAGACCGGCGCGAACTGGATGGGTCACGCCTTCATGGTCGGTGGAGCAGTGTTGATGGGATTGCTGATGTGGGCGCGGCAGCGCCTGCCCTGGTGGCCGCTGCACCCGATCGGCTTGCCGATCAGTCACAGCGAACTGATGGCCTACATCGGGTTCAACGCTTTTATCGCCTGGGCGGTGAAGCTCCTGGTCCTCCGCCTCGGCGGCCCCAACCTGTACCAGCGCACCCAGACCTTCTTCCTCGGTCTGATCGCCGGCCAGGTGATGTGCAACGGCATCTGGCTCGTAATCGACTACTTCAGCGGCAAGACCGGCAACCGCCTCCTGCAATTCTGAAATCCCGCATCGGAAGCCCTGCAAGCGACTCGCCTAGATAGGCTGCGGCGCGCGGCTGGTCGGTTGAGGCGGGTCGATCCTGCGGCGCCGGCCCGGCGGCCCGCGGCGCCTTCACGCGTCGAGCGGAAATGCCGGTGGAGCCCGAAACCTCACGACTCGCGCAGTTCGATCATGTAGTTGCCCCGCTCGCGGTCGTACTCCAGGGCCAGATAGCCCATCGACTCAGCCTCCTTCAGCAGGTCGGTAAAGCTGCTCAAGCCCAGGTTGGCCTCGTTGAAGTCCGGGTAGACCCGGCGCAGCGTCTGCTTGACCAGCGATCCCCACAGGGGCTCGTACTCCACGGCCAGCGAGGAGACTATCTCCAGCAGCCGATCCACCCCTTCTTCCTTCCTGTCCGGCTTGCTCTTGCGGCGGGAGCGCTTGCGGGCCGGCCTCTTCTCCGCGGCCACGACCAGGTCGTCGTAGAAGATGAATTCGTCGCAGTTGCCGATCAGCAGGTCCGAGGTCGAGCCCTTGACGCCGCAGCCGATCACCCGCTTGTCGTTCTCCTTGAGCTTGGAGACCAGGGGCGAGAAGTCGCTGTCCCCGGACAGCAGGGCGTAGGTGTCGATGTGCGGCTTAGTGTAGCAGAGCTCGAGGGCGTCGACCACCATGCGGATGTCGGCGCTGTTCTTGCCGCTCATCTTGCTGCGCGGGATGTCGATCAGCTCGATGCCGCGGCCGTGGAAATCGGCTACCGCCCGGCGGTAGTCGCGCCAGTCGCAGTAGGCCCGCTTGAAGACGATCCGCCCTTTCTCGAGCAGGCGCTTGAGGATGACCTCGATCTCAAAGTTCTTGGTCCTCGACTTCGACTCGCCGACGCCGAGGGCCAGGTTCTCGAAATCGACGAAGACCGCGATGAGCGTCTCGTCAGACATGGCTGCCTTTCGCTAGACGAAGGGTGTTGCAACAAGATGGTCGGTTCGGGGAGGTGGCTCAAGAGGGCCACCGCTTCGACCGACCGGGATTATGGAGGCGCTGGGCAGGTGCTTCAGCGCTCCCGGTGCCAGAAGGTGAACTCGGGCATGTCGAAGGCGCCGGCGGTTACCCGTCCCGCGCCGTGGTAATAGCCGGCGTGGATCCAGAAGCTCTTCTTCTCCGCGTCGGCCGGGTTGAACTGCCGGTGCAGGCTGTTGAGCGGATGGAATACCGCGCTGCCCTCCTCGATTCGGTGATCGGTGATCACCATGTTGTTCGGATCCGCCAGCGACACCCACCCTGGTCCGTCGATCATGTACATCGCCTCGACGAAGTCCTGGCGCAGCAGCTCGCCGTTCTTGTCCGGGCCATGACGGTGCACCTCGTTGCCGCTACCGGGGTCGATATAGAAGGCGTGAGCGTGGCAGGGCCGTTCCATGTGACAGAACATGAACACGCCGAACATCGGCTCAGCGCTCGTGCACTCGATGGTCCGGGGAATGTCGTAGCGCACGTAGTACTCGCTTCCCGGCCGGATCTTCACTGTGATCGGCTCCTCTTCCGGCACGTTCTCGGGCCAGCAGCGGAACAGGCCTTCGCCGCGCAGGCAGTGGAAGGCCTCGTCACCGGTAGCCGGACCGCGCACCCCACCCGGCCGGTAGGTCATATCGCCGAAGGTGAAATCGTCCTCGTCCGTGGTCTCCTTGCAGAGCAGCCTGTTAAGTTCCCCCCAGTCGTGCTGCTCCTGTATTCCTTCGTCTGGCCCGACGATCAGCTTGCCGCGGTAGTGCATTATTCTTCATTCTCCGTCCAGGATAAAAATGCGTGTTGCCCTCAATGGCGGCGGGAGCGGCTCAGCATCCGTTCGCCCCGATCCGACAGGCGCTCCCAGTCCGCGTCGGCCACATCCATCTGCCGCGTGTTCGAGATCCATGGCAGCGAATAGCAAAGCACCAGCTCCGGCCGGGGCTCGGTCGCCCCGTTCGGGGTGCCGCGGTGCAGGGCGCGAGGATCCTGAATCCACATGTCGCCCTTTCTGAGATTGAGCCGCCGGGTCGGATACGCGCCCTTGGTCAGAATTTCGTCGTAGCGCCCCTCCATGTCGGGCCGGGCCAGGTACTGGGTGCCCGGCAGCACCTCAAAGCTGCCATTCTCCTCCGTCGTGTCCACCAGTGGGAACTTCACGCCGAAGTGCGGGCAGGTCTCGAGCCCGACGTGCGGCACCAGCTTGTGAACGCCGCCGTCCCGGTGCCAATGCTGGAAGGTGCTGCCCGGATAGGGCGTGTTGGAGTGGTAGCAGGTGAGATGAAAGTCGTCAGTCTCCCAGTAGCGCTCGAGCCACTCGAGCAACACCGGGTGCTCGTAGATGTCGGGATCGGCGAACGGCTCGATCCAGGGCACGTGGCAGGTATAGCGGCGCACATGATTGCGCCGGCCGCAGCCGTTGAGCACCTCGCCGTGCTCCTTATCCGATGGAGATGCCTCCTCGCGCTCGACAACGTGCTCCAGCAACGGCATGAAGGCCGCGCGGATGCGATCGATCTTGCTGTGCTCGATGAACTGCTCGAACACGACATAGCCGTTGATGCGCAGCTCGTCCAGCTTGTCGTCGAGGTCGTAGCTCGGGGAAGACTGGAACATCCGGTTTTCCGTTGGCCGTTTGCGGCGCAGCGTGCCGGGCGGGCGTAAAGCTACTGCGTTCCGGCGTGCCGACCTATCGCCGTCCGCGCCCGGTGGCGGCCCCGGCCACCATCCGACGGCCGAAGCTGGGCTGCGCGGGGGATGGGTCAGGGACCGCGGCAGCCGGCCGCTTGTCAGCCGGCGAAACAGCGGGCGGCGGCGGTGCGTCGGTCGCCGGCCTCCCGCGCCCGCGTCGCGCCTTGGGCCTGGATTCGACCTGCGGCTTGTTCGGTCGCCTTAGGGCTCCAGCCTTGCTCGGCAACCCGTGCTTCGAGGCGATAGCCGGCGAGTGGAACGGATGATCGTCGACCGCCACGAGTTTGCTCCTGGTCAGCTTCTCGATGCCTCCGAGCAGGGTGACCTCTTCAGCGTTGCAAAACGACAGTGCGGTGCCGATGCTGCCGGCGCGGGCGGTGCGGCCGATGCGGTGGACGTAGCTCTCCGGGTCCTGGGGCATCTCATAGTTGATCACGTGGGAGATACCCTCCACGTCGATGCCCCGGGCCGCGATGTCGGTAGCTACCAGGACCTTGATGCGGCCGCGGGCGAAGGCGTTGAGCGCCTTCTGCCGAGCCGTCTGGCTCTTGTTGGAATGGAGGGCGTCGGCGGCGAATCCGGCGTTGACGAGCTGCCGCGCCACCCGGTTGGCCTTCCGTTTTGTGCGGGTGAAGACGAGGGCTCGCTGCGTCTCGTCGCTACCCAAAATCTCCGCCAGAAGACGACGCTTGTCGCCCTGCTCCACGAACATGACCTGCTGGGCGATGTTGGTAGAGACCGATGCGGCCGGCGTCACCTCCACGCAGACGGGACGGCGCAGCATGTCCGAGGAGAGCGCCATGATCTCCTGCGACAATGTCGCGGAGAACAGCATGGTCTGTCGCTTCTTCGGCAGCCTGTCGACGATGCGACGCACGTCCGGCGCGAACCCCATGTCCAGCATCCGATCGGCTTCGTCGAGGACGAGCACCTCGACCTGATCAAGACGGGCGTGACCCTGTTCCCGCAGGTCGAGAAGACGCCCCGGTGTCGCCACGACCACGTCGGCGCCGCGGCGCAGAGCCTGGATCTGGGGGCCGGCTGCCACGCCGCCCAGGATGGCGGCGGCGCGGACCTTCAAGTGGCGACCATAGCTGTTGAAGCTCTCCTCGATCTGGAGCGCCAGTTCGCGCGTCGGGGCCAGGACCAGGGCGCGGATCGGCCGGGAACCCTTTGCCGGTCGCCGCGACAGCCGCTGCAGGATAGGCAGCGAGAACGCGGCCGTCTTGCCGGTCCCGGTCTGCGCCGTGGCCAGCAGGTCTTCTCCAGCTAGGGCCTGCGGGATGGCGGCCTCCTGAATAGGAGTGGGCTTTTCGTAGCCTTCTTCGGCAACGGCGCGAAGAAGCGAATCGTCGAGCGAGAGTTTCTGGAAATGCATGTTTGCTCCTGTCTATCTGTTTGACCCGAGATTTATTGCAGCGACATCAACTCGGTAAAGCCATCGAGACAGACGGAAATGCCGGAAGGACGCAGAAAATCGCGGAGGGTAAATTCAAAACGGGGGGAAGATGGAACTGACGGTAACGTACGGGTGAGGCTCGAGTTACGCAAGCCCATAGAGGAGTAAGACAGGCCGGAGCCCATCCCCCTCCTCGCGAGCGGTGCCGGTCTGGCCTATGGCGGCAACACGAGGTGATCGATGCAGATGTCGTCCTGAAGCCCAGCGGCGCAAAACCGCATCTCGATCTCGCGCGAAAAAGTCACTCCAGCTTTCCGGCACCCCGCATCTCGGTGCCGTGCTGTTCCAGCAGGCGACGTTCTGCCGCGGTGATCTCCGTGCTCTCGGCCAGCGCCGCAGCCACGTCGAGGAAGCGACCCACGTCCCGCAGGCCCATGACCGTCAGGTGCACCGCCTGATTGCTGAGCACGTACCGGTAGAACAGCTCCTTGGCTGGCGCGCCCGACGCCAGGAACAGCTTATCGTTGCGGCCGGCGTTCATCGCCACCACCCCCATTCCCTCAACCTGTGCCGCGGGGAACACCGTCGACTCGGGCTCCTTCATCGCACTGTTGTACCAGCACAGTACAGTGTCGAAGGCGCCGGTTTCCACTGCCATCCGCACCTGGATCCAGTCGTGGCCGGTGACACCGATGAAGCGAATCAAACCCTCCTCCCGCGCCTGCCGTGCCGCCTCCAGAGCGCCGCCTGGACCCAGCGCCCGGTCGCGGTGCTCGGCAGTATTGAGGTGGTGCAGCTGGTAGACGTCGACGTAATCGGTACCGAGCAGGCGCAGAGAGATCTCCAACTCCCGCCTCAGTCCAGCCGCGTCCCGCTCGCCGCTCTTGGTGGCCAGGACCAGGGCGTCACGCCGACCGGCGATGGCCTCGCCAATCCGCCGCTCGTCCTCCCCGTCCAGATAGGCGCGGGCGGTGTCGACGTAGTTCACGCCGGCATCGAGGGCCTGGCCGTAACCCTCGGCACTCTCGCAGTAGGCCCCGCCGACGCCGAGACGGGTCACTTCCAGCCCGGTACGGCCCAGGATCGTCCGGGGTAGATCGCGACGCATGGCAAACTCCTTTCCAGCTGATGCCGCGTCGGAATATAGGCCGGGGACGGGCTCACCACACTGCTTCCGTAGCCTCCGGGTTGCTCGAAACCGGATGTCTGACTCTATTGGTCGGCGGAGGTGATTGTCGATGACTGAGGTAGAAAGCCAGCTGGCTTCGTACGGAGAGAGCGGCTACCTGGTCGTGACCAGCGGTCTCACGGCCGACCAGGTTGGTGTCGCCAACGACGCCGTCGACCGCGATCTGGTCGAGAACCCCCTGCTGTGGAAAAGCCGCAGTCCCGTGTGCCAGCAGAACGTCAACGTCCTGATGGCCCGCCCCGAGCTCGACTTCACCATGCGGCCACCCAACCTGCTGCCGCTCATGACGGGCATCATGGGAATCGATCTCTGCGCCGAGGAGCACTCCGTCATGCTCCGTGCCCCCAACCCCGACGGCCCCACCGAATGCGACTGGCATCGCGACCGGACCACCGAGCGCGCCGGGCCGTACCGGACCGGCTATCTGTCGGTCGTCTATTACCTAACCGACGTCGACGACTCCACTCACACCTTCAGCGTCATCCCCGGCTCCTGCGGCGGCGGTGACCTCTCCGACCTCGACACCTACGACCTCGATGCCGCCCACCACCTCACCGGCCCAGCCGGCACCGCCATCCTTTTCAACGCCTCCCTCTTCCACGCCGGCAACGTCCGCATCACCACCGCCGAGCGCCGCACCATCCACATCTACTGCGGCCGCACCAGCTCCCCGCCCCTGAGCGAGTTCACCATCTTCCCCCCCAGACTCTGGCACGGCGAGGACGAGCCCACGCGGAAGTACTACTCCAAGCTCAACACAATCTCCAACCTGGTGCT
>CAYWBJ010000300.1:0-3647 GCA_964456165.1 uncultured Gemmatimonadaceae bacterium
CCGATTCAGGGCCCCGATCCGCGGTTACGGTCTTGCGGACTGTCGCGTGGTAGCCGAGGATGGAGTGCGGCAGTCGGTCAGTTGGGAGACGCACAGCGAGCTGCCGGATGTGGGGCCGGTCAGTATCCGCTTCCAGTTCAGCAACGCCAGCCTCTACAGTTTCTCGATCACCTGATACCCGAAACAGGTATACATGAAATCCTCTATTCCGGCTGCCGAGGTCGTGTCGGGAGACGTGCGCATCGACGGGCTTCTGGCCGACGCGACTGTGAGACCGGCCTTCGCCTGCAAGCACCTCGACGGGTTCGTGAACGACACGTTCACCGAGTACGCCAACGCTTCGGTCTACCGTCCCGCATCGGTGCGCAAGGCGCGGCTCGCCAGCCTGCTCCGCGAGATCGCTAGGGTCAAAGGCCCCCATTACCTTGGCTTCACGATGTACGCGAGCGCCGAGTACGACGAAGCGATCGAAATGTGGGTCGGGCACCGCCAGGTGGCCCTCGCCCGACTCGACAATCCGGACAATCGCCTGCACCTGTTCTTTGCGCCCGAGAAAGTGGATTTCAAGGGCGGGGAGGTGATCCAGCTAATCACTAGCGCCTCGACGGGGCCATGTCGCATCGAGAACATGGCGCTGTTGCCCAAGCGGCCGAGGATTGCACCGGAGAAGTTGGCCATACTGTCACCCCGGGTGGATGTGCGCTCCGATGGCGACAAGCCCTGTGCTTTCCTGACTTGGCGGATGAGCCGGCCGGCGCAGGGGCGGGTGATGATCACGGCCGCCGGGAAGCGGCCCCGTGCTATCCGCGTCAGCAGACTCCTTAACAATCACGAGGTCATCCTGCCCGGACTTCCCCCGGGACCGGCGTCGTACGAGATCGAAATGCGAGACCGCACGGGCCGTCTGACGGCGCAGAAGGCGGGAAAGTTCCGCGTCGGTGCTGTCCGCCGGAACAGCTCTGCAGTGGAAGGCAGGTTCGACCTTCCGATCGTCGCCCCTTCTCCCCATCCCTGGCCGGTTTCGGTTGGCGTTCCCTTCGCTGCGGGTGCGGTTTCGGACCCCGGCAATATTCGCCTGCTGGATGCCGAGGGTGCGGCCGTCCCGGTGCAAGTGTCGGTCCAGTCCCGCTGGGAGGACGGTTCGATCAAATGGGGGCTGCTCGATTTTCAGTCGGACGGTCGCTCGAGCTACGCGGTGGAATTCGGCGGCGCGGTCCGCAACGAGTGTGGTGGCGGCGTCAGAGTTAGAGCGGGCAAGGCCGGGATCACAGTTTCGACCGGCGCAATGACGGTGCGGATTCCCAGGGACCGGGTCGTGCTGCCCGGCCTCGTGGAGGTGGAAGAGGCCACCGGAGCCACCCGGAGCTTCGCGGGACCCGGTGACCGGCCCGCGATCTGCCTCGTCGACGCTGACGGCTGTGAATATAGCAGCGCCAGGCCGGACCGGCTGGTGATCGAGGAGCGCGGCCCCGAGCGGGCATGCCTCCTGATCGAGTGCCACCACAGACGCCGCGGTGCGAAAACCCTGATGCGGTCGATTCTGCGCTTGCATTTCTATCGGAATAGCAGGCGGATCCGGGTGGTGCACACGTTCGTGAACGACGGGACGGGCCCCGAATTCGAGTTTATCCGCTCGCTCAGCCTCAATCTCCCTGTCGACGCCGGCGTGGTCGATCGATGTGAGGTCGGCGACAGGGGTGCGCAGGATGGGCCCCTCGAGCTTGCGCAGCTGGAGGACGACAGTTTCACGGTTCGCCGGCGTGGGAAGCAGGTGGGCAAAGGACGGCGGGCTGATGGTTCCGCGTCCATTCAGGGTAAAGGCGGTACCGTGGCTCTGGCTGTGCGGGAGTTCTGGGAGAACTACCCGAAGGGTCTGGCCGTGGGCGAAGGCGGCTTCCGGGTCGATCTCTGTCCCGAGCTCAGCGCTGCAACGTATTCCCGCGGTGGGGAGCTGGAGGACCGGCTGTACTATTACCTGCTCGACGGACAGTACAAGCTGAGACACGGGGTAGCTAAGACTCACGAGCTCTGGGTCAGCTACGGGCCGGAAGCCGAGCCGCTCCGCGCCGTGCGGCAGCAGCCGGTGTACCGCGTGCCGCTGTCGGTCCTCAACGACAGTGCGGCCTGGACCCGGCTGCCGCCGAAGGATCCGTCACCCTACCCCGCGTACGAGGCCTGGGTGGCGGGAGCGCGGGAGGCCTACGCCGACGATCGGGTCTCCACTCGGGCGTACGGGATGCTCAATTTCGGCGACTGGTACGGTGAGCGACGGTACAACTGGGGCAACATGGAATACGATACGCCCTGGTGTTTCCTGCAGGAGTTCCTGCGGGAGGGCGAGGCGGACTTCTACCGGTGGGCGGACCAGGCTGCCCGCCACCTCGTGGACGTCGACACCAACCACGCGACCGGCGGGGCGATTCCCCTCGACACCCAGTACATCCACAGCGTCGGGCATGTCGGGCGATACTATCCGGACGGTTATCGGGAGCACGCGATGTTCTTCTCCATGACTATGGTCTCCCACACCTGGGTGGAGGGCCTGTTCCTGCACGGCCTGCTCACGGGCGACCGCCGCAGTCAGGAGAGTGCCCTGCTGGTGTCCCTGAACCTGGCAAGCGACATGGTCAACGATTTCGACTTCGACAACTGCCGGGAGGCGGGCTGGCATCTGATCCACCTTTCAGCCGCCTACCGGGCAACCGGCCGCCGCGTCTTCCTTAACGCTGCCCGCACCATCGTCGATCGCGTGCTCGAGCGTCAGCGCGATTCGGGAGGGTGGGAGCGACTGATGGTTCCCGGTCACTGCCACTGCGATCCACCCCGGCACACGGGCAACGCCGGGTTTATGGTGGGTGTCCTCATGGTCGGTCTGAAGCGGTTCCACGAAGCGACCGGCGACAAGCGGGTGCCGGATTCGATCGTGCGCGCGGCCGACTACATCATCGACCGGATGTGGGTAGCGGAGAAAGCATCGTTCCGCTATACCTGCTGCCCAGGATCGGCGGTCTGGGGTGCGGCGGACATCGGCATGCTGAAGGGCGTGGCTGCGGCCTATGAGTTTTCGGGCGCGGCCCGTTTCAAGGGCGTGCTGGAGGCGGGGATCCGGACGGCGATTCGCCGGTCGCCGAAGGGCCACCTCGGCGCCGGCAAGAGCATTTCGATGCCGATGCGGGGCGCGCCGCAGGTGATCGCCAGCCTGCCGAAGTCTTAGGAGGTAGAACGGTGTTAGCCCCTATTCCCCATATTGAAGCTGAAAAACGCTTTTAAAAGGTGCCATAAGATGTTGTTAAACAATATAATAACGATCGTTTCTGGCCGATGAAAATGGGTCATCCGGAGGGTGAAAGCATGAGAATGGGTTTTGATGGTAGAGTCAAGCTATAATTTCATGGGGCAAAGGAGACCTCTGACGGTGGTCTTTTAGCGTATCGTGAACTTGATGATGCGCTGGGATTATTCGATGCCGTTTCTACAGCTTTATCGGACCAACGTACTGGCCGTAGCCATCGCAACATGCGATGGCTACCTTGTTACGCCAATCCATCTATAGCCGTCTTGCGGGCTATGAGGATGTCAATGACGCCGAGCGTCTCTCGGTTGATCCTGTCATGAGAGCGCTCACCGGGGAAAAGGCGCCCAACAAA
>CAYWBJ010000301.1:0-3758 GCA_964456165.1 uncultured Gemmatimonadaceae bacterium
GCCAGATAAGGAGCATGGCGAGGCCGCCGAAAAGGATCAGCGGAAGCCGCGCCACCCCTGACAGCACGGCGACAACCGGCAGATAGGTATTCACGGCCGGTGGAGAGGGCCCGCCCGCCTCGAGATGCTCGGCAAGCCAGGTATACCGGGCGTAGGCATCGAGCTGGTCTATTCCGGCGATGGCGACAGCGCCGCAGAGCGCCACCAGGACGGACAGAGCTGCGGTCAACGGGTCCACCCGGCCCCGCCAGAACAGGTGCAGCCACTGGGCCGGATCGAGCTGCTCGGGATAGAGCTGACGGCAGAGCGCGAGGCAGAGGGCGACCATCACCGCCGTCAAACCAGCCAGCGCCGCCAGCGTCACCAGCTTACCGAGCAGATCACCGGCCAGGTGGGTCACTAGCGACCTGGTGGTGTCGTAGCCGGCGAAGAAGCCGGGCAGCTCGTTGAGCTCCTGGGCCAGCGACGTGGCGGCGACCACGATGCCCCAGCGCACTCCCTCCGACCAGGTGATCGCCCCCTCCCGATAGCAGCGGAAGAAGAAAACACCGGCGGCGATAAGGCGCGGCAGGACCAGGATCCCGATCACCACCGGCGCAACACTGTCCAGCAGGTCGCTCTCGTCTAGCTCGCGCAGGAATTCCTCCGGGGCCTTGTACAAGACGTCCAGCCCGGCTGGCTCGTCCCCCTGGACGCGGGCGACAGTGCGGAATTCGCCCTCCTCTATTTTTTCGGCCGTCGTCTCCCATACAAAGTTGTGATCGAGCCTGGCTTCCAGCCTGTCCTCGGTCTCCTCCAGCAGCCGGTAGGACGAACTGTCCGCCAGCTCCACGCCAAAGCGGTCGCTGACGAACACCTCGACGGCAACCCGGGCGCTGTCGGTCGACCACTGCGGTCCCGACGCACTATCGGCGATGAGGTGGTTGAAGGCGACGACGTCGCCTGCAGGTCCGACCTCGACGCTGAACTCCTCCTTCTCCTGGTCGCGAAACCAACGCAGCCACCACCGCCATGGATGGGTGCGGACGGCCGCTAGCGAATCGGCGCGCTCGATCCCGACCGCGCGAATCAGGTGAGTGAAGTGATCCGAACCGAGGTTGCTGGAGAACTGGGAGGAGGTCAGGTGATCGCCGACGTCGAATCCCAGCGCCGTGATGAACTGCTCGCCCGCAGCGGCCGCTTCCCACCGCGTTGTTTCAAGCTTGAGCGACTCCCCGAACCGGGGGACATCCAGGGCAACATAGAGGGCCAGCCCCACGACGCCGACAGCCGCGATGCCGTACAGGCGACCACGGTCGGGTCGGTACGCGACTACTTCCCGCTGGCCTGGCCGCAACTCCCCGTGCCGGGCGATGGCGGCCGCTTCCGAGGACGCCACCGCTTCAGCTGCTTGGTCAACTGCCGCGGCCCCGCCCTCATCCACTTCGGCATCACCCTCGTCGGCTGCGGTCTCCTCGTCTGCTCCGGCCGGCCGCCAGCCAGTTATCCAGCCGATGGCCACCGGCACCAGCGGCAGCGCCAGCACGCCGATCACCAGGACACCGGACACCTGGAAGTAGGTACTGGTCGACTTAATCATGGGCAGGGCGGTGAGGAAGGCGTTGTAGCCATAGTGCGCGACCACCGTCGTCCAGATGCCGAAACGCAGGTAGATCCAGCCGAACACGCAACCGATCACGGTCAGCTCAACACCCCGGGAGTAGATGGGCTCAATCGGGTAGTCGGAGTGCAGGAATGCCCAGACCACGGCCGGGATCAGAATCGCCAGCCAGCGCCGTCCCAGCCAGCGCACCAGCACCGATATCGCCAGCATGCGGAAGAAGAATTCCTCCATCGTCGCCGCCGAAAGGCCGATCAGGAGCGGGTTGATCCAGGGGATCCAGGTGCTGAAGCTGTCGTCGTATTGGTCCACGTCGGCCGGTGCCCAACCGCCGAGGTACTCGGTCCCGACCATGTAGAAAGAGGCCACGTAGCCGGCCATGACGAAAGCCATGCCGTAGCCGATCAGGACAGTGCGCGAAAAGGTGGGGGCGAAGAGCCGCCGCCACGTCATCGCGCCCAGCCCGATCCGCCGCACCGCCGGTTCCGGCAGCAACCGCTCGGCGGCCGCGCCCGAGCAGCCGGCGAGGCTGATCAGGCCACCAGTGAGCAACGCGCCGAAGACCGCGAAGACCACCGTCAGGGTCAGGAACGAACCGAAGGACTTGGTCGTTTCGTAGCCGAACAGACTCAGGGGCAGGGAGTTCAGGGCGGCGGCCAATACGGTCGCGCCCACCGCAACCCCGACGATCACGGGCGTGCGCCAACGCAGCTGGCCCTGCCGGTAGCGCTGCACCAGGACTATCAGCATGATCACGATCAGGGCGAACCAGCCGATCCCGGCCACCTGGCTCAGCAGCGCCGCCTGCGAGCGCACGTCGTCGTGATGCCGCCGGAAGGATTCGGGGACGTAGATGAACTCGTTGAAGGCGCCGATGCTGCTGCCGTGGACGACCACCTGCACGCGGTAGTGCCCGTCGTCTCCGGCCGTGAACCCGGACCGGCGGTAGGTGAAGGTGTGATCGAGCCGCTCGGGCCGCTGCTGCGAGGAGTGCTCGATCGGTTCGTAGCGACCAAGATCGCCCCCCACCCTGTTGGTCAGGAAGCGCTCGGCAATGGTGCGCGCCCCCTCTTCGCCGAGCGAGTCGCCCGGGTCGGATTCGAGGATGAGGTGACGGAACCCGACGATGCGGCCACCCGGGTCGATGTCGACATGGAGCTCTTCCTTTTCCAGCGGCCGGTAGTAACGCACACTCCACTGCCAGCTCGAGAGCCAATCGCGGGCGAGTTCGTTGGCGCGGCCCAAGCCGATCGTCCGCTACAGGAATACCTGCCACATGTAGTCATGGCGGAAGATGCGCGCCGAATTGTAGCCGGCCGGGTCCAGCCCGACGCTGTCCACGAAGCTACGCGCCCGCTCGTCGACCTCGTCCGGGCTGAACCTGAAATCAAGGGAGGCAGTTGGAAAGGCGCGGGGATACAGATGGAGGAAGGTAGTTAGCCCGGCGAGGCCGAGAACCAGGAAGATGGCAATCCACCGAAGGTCGTCGCGTTTCATGGTCCTATTTCCTCCGGGAGCCGAGCAGCAGCCGGCGGTAAAGAGCCCGCCCGTCCGCAGATCATGAATGCGATGTAATGGGCACCGCAAGGGTGGGCCGGATCAGACGGCCCACATCTTGTCGTTGAGCAGCTGCCGGTAATTTGCCGCCGCGGCCAGGGTGTAGAGGTCTTCGGCCATCTTGTCGAGCTTCTTGAGGAACCGGGCCTTCTTCCTTTCGAGGGCGATCCTGTTCTTCACCATTACCGAGCTCTGCACCCGCCCCCTCACCAAAGGCCCTGGACTTTGGCCCGCGCTCGGTTGTCCTCCGCGATCATGACCTCCAATCGCCTGATCAGACACGCGGTCACCGCCTTCGCCGCGCTGGCGGCAAATAGCGCGATGAGGATAAGCTCGCGATGCCCCAAGGATGTCTGTTCCTTGAAGCGACTCAGTCGAGCAAGCGCGCCCGCTCGTGCGGCTCGGGTACCCGACAGGTGTCGCGTTTGCCGAACCAGCGATAGCGGTTGCCCGCTATCCTCCGGTACACCCGATCGCGAATCGCGGCAGGCACTACCAGCAGCCCCAGCGCCAGGCACCAGCAGCCCCCGAGGCCGGCGAGGATGCGCAGTGCCGCACTCGACTCGGTGTAGATTATAGCGCCAGTCACCAGGACAATCGA
>CAYWBJ010000302.1:0-1724 GCA_964456165.1 uncultured Gemmatimonadaceae bacterium
CAAGTTCCAGACCTATACGGCGGAGCAGTTTGGGGAGGATCACGTCTGGTACGGTGAGTTTAAGAAGGTGGAGATGCCCGAGGCGGTGCACTTTGAGATGCAGGCGCTTTGTCGCGAGCGCGGAGTCGGCTTTTTGTGCTCCACTTTTACACAGCGATCGACGGCTTTTCTGGTCGATCGCATGGGGTGTGGAGAGTTGAAGCTGGCTTCGAGTCGGGTAACAGACCTGGCGCTTTTGGATTATGTCAACAGCCGGAGCGATCAGGTGCGGCGGGTTTATCTATCGACGGGGATGTCGACGCTGGAGGAGGTGGGAGAAGCGGTGGCAAGACTGGGTGCGATAGAAGAATTGTACCTGTTGCACTGTACCAGCCAGTATCCGACCGAAGACGAGAATGTCAACTTGCGGGCGATGGTGACCTTGCAGGAGGCATTTCCCGATTATCCAGTCGGCTACAGCGATCACAGCCGCGGAATCGAGGCCTGTCTGGCGGCGGTGGCGCTGGGGGCCGCGGTGCTCGAGAAGCATTTCACCTATCACCAGCGGATGCCGGGAGACGACCACGAGGGGGCGCTGACGCCGGAGACGTTGGCGGAGCTGGTGCGGGGGGTGCAGCGAGTGGAGCAGATGCTGGGATCGGCCGAGAAGAGGCCGGTGGAGGCGGAGGAGAAGGCGTTGCGGGCGCTGCGGGTAGAGATGCGCGAGGTGGGGTTTGATTGATGCGGTGCGTGGGCCGCGCCCGACTCCCGACCCTGAGGCGACGAGCTCGGCGGTAGATATTCCTATGGGTCGAGGTGGTGAAGGTCGATGCGTTCTAAGATCAGGCGCTGGGAGCGGTCGGCCTCGAAGAGGCAGAGGAGGTGGGTGTCGGTGTTGACTAGGTCGGAGTAGGCGGCGGGACCATGGTAGACGATGGTGGGGGCGGAGAAGGTCTGGGCGCCGTCCCGGCTATGGTAAAGGGCCAGGTGGGTGCGGGCGTCCGGGTTGGAGGGATGGATGAGGTAGAGGGTGTTGTCGATGCGGAGGATGCTGCCCTGGCAGGACGGCTCGGGGAGCTCGGGGACGTATTCGGCGGGGGTCCAGGTCTGGCCGCCGTCCTGGCTGCGGGCGCGGGCGCGGCAGCGTTTGCCCTGCCGGCTGCGCATGTCCATGTAGAGGCTGCCGTCGGGAAGTTCGGCGGCCGCGCATTCGTCGGAGGCGTCCCGGGTGATGTTTTGGGAGTGGTGCCAGGTCTGGCCGTGATCATCGCTCATGAGGGCATAGGAGGATTGGATCTCGCCCCAGTTGGGCGGATCCGGGGCCCAGGTGGCGGGGCCGGGGCTCTCGTCGGACCAACAGGGTGCGAGCCGCCGACCCGATGCGAGCTGAATGCCGTGGCAGGGGCCGGTGCCGACGTAGGACCAGGCGGGGTCTTTGGCCTGGGCGGTGATTTCAGTGGGTTCGGCCCAGGTGTCGCCTTCGTCGTCGCTGTGGGTGGTGAAGATCTGCTGGTTGTCTTTGCAGAACAGCAGCCAGATACGGCCGGTGTCGCGGGCGGTGATGGGACACGGGTTGCCGCAAGTGCGGCCGCCAGAGGGGACGGCTATCTGCAAATCGGTCCAGGTGCGGCCGCCGTCCTGGCTGCGGCGGCAGAGGAGGTCGATTTCGTCGTCGTCGCGGCCGGTGTGCTTGCGGCCTTCGCAAAAGGCGAGGACGGCGCCGGCGGGGGTGGTGACCAGCGCCG
>CAYWBJ010000303.1:0-4792 GCA_964456165.1 uncultured Gemmatimonadaceae bacterium
AACTCGCTCGCAGCCGAGAAGCGCTGGAGGAATGGGCCGGCCGGCTGGTAGACGAAGGCGTGAACCTCATCGTCTCCGAGACCTTCGATCGCCTGGACGAAGCCCTCGTCGCGGTTGAGGTGTCAGAAGCCCCCCAATGTACCGGTAATAGCTACCATGAGCTGGCGGGAGATAGACGGGACGCGACCGACGGCTTCGCGATCAATGCCTGCGCGCGCCGCTTGCGCGAGGTCGATGCCGACGTCGTCAGCTTCAACTGCCGGCAGGAACCGGAGCGGGCCCTGGCCATACTTCGGAAAATCCGCGAGTTGGACGACGGTCCCTTGGCCGTCCAACTCTGGAGCCTGCAAGCCCTCGGGCACGCCGGGGTCGAGCCACGCCCGGGGCTTCTCGCTGGGAACGAAGTCAATCCGGACGCATCGGAAGGGCTACAGATCGACCGGCAGACCTGGCGCAAGTTCGCGCTGCAAACCGGCGAACTTGGCGTTTCCTACTTGGGCGGCTGAAGCGGCGCCGGGCCGTCGGCCACCTTCGGCATGGCCAAAGTAATCGGGAAACTGGATAGGCTTGTGTAAATAGTGCGCTTCTTGCACGCGTAGTGTGTATTGCGTATGTATAGGGGACACCCATGCGACTGACATTGTTCACATACGTCCCGTGAAGCGACTGAACTTCACTCTCGACGAGGATACCGTGCAGCTTCTCGGAGATCTCGCTGAGCGACTCTTCGAGGGCAACAAGTCGCTGACCATTCGGTCGGCCTTGCAGAGCCTCGCTTCTCATGCCGGACATGACGCTTGGGTGGTCAACGGATACGCGCCGACTGAGTTGCGGAAGCGCGCTTGCTGCCATACCTGCGGTGTGGCCTACCCGAAGGGGGAGATCCTCTTCCGTCCCGTCTTTGAGCGTGGAGCGAGCCCTACTGCCTTGCCTCAACTACCCACTGAAACGTGGCTGGATTGCTCCGACTGTGCTTCGCGAGCTAGCGATGCCATCGATTGATCGAGTAGCAGAGTTCGGGCGTCGCTGGACTGGCTTGCTGGTCCTTGCCGGAGTCTTGGTTGGCTTGTGGCACGCCGCCGAGGCCCACGCCGGTCCTGACTCAAAAGCAGACTGCCAGGTCTGCTTTGCTCTCGCGCATGCTGCGCCAATCGCGGTCGCCCTCACCGCTGTCGTCAGATCCGTCGTCTCTGCCACGCCTACCCAGTCGACGCTGAGGGTACCTTCCACTAGGCGCACCCTCCGCCTCTGCATTCGGCCGCCACCCGCCGCCACCGGGTAGACTACCTCAGCTATCGGATCTTGGACGGCAGGCGACTCCCCTGCCGTCCATACGCCACGAATGCTGCCCTCGGGCGCCTGACTATAAAGCAACTGTCAGAATCCGAGGTGCCAAAAATCAAGGAAAGTAGATAGATGCCAGAATCGAAGTCGCCAGCCTTGCAACTCGGCGCCGACGTTGCGGGCGCCCTCGGATCGTCGCTGTGTGCCCTGCACTGCGCGATCCTCCCTCTGGGTCTCGTCCTGGGGGCCACGTTGCCTCTCACCCTGATGGAAGACGAGATCTTTCACCTCGGCTTATTGTGCCTGGTTCTCCCGGCCGGAATCGTGGCGTTCGGCCTGGGTTGCCGTGAACACCGCGATGCCTGGGTGTTAACCCTTGGTGCCACGGGCATGCTTGGGATTCTACTGGCCGCCACGGTGTTGCACGATGTCGTTGGCGAATCCGGTGAGCGGGCAGCCACGTTCGCGGCGGCCGTCGTTCTGATCTGCGCCCACGTCCGCAACTACCACCTGTGCCGCTTAAACCGATGTGACTGCACCCCACTCGGGGAGGAGCCGTAGCACGAATGCCAGTGTCAAGGCGAGCCGCGAAAGGTGCCTAATGCTGAAATCGACAACTACGGGCAGACAGCGCCACCACAATCCGACTGGACACCGCCAGAGGGTGGATTTACTAGAGAGGAATTGCTTTGTCTGGAGTTTATCCAGGACATAAGAAAGGCCCCCGAATCAATCGACTCGGAGACCCTTCTTGATGGTGGGCGATAGTGGACTTGAACCTCCGACCTCCTGCATGTCGTGCAGGCTCCATGGTTCCTCTGTGCCCTCATTCTCCCGGAGCGCCACAAACCGCCAGATCTCAGAGCTTCGCCAGCACCTTAAATCGCCCCTTGTCCGCCTACGTGCGATCGACGTTCTCGTTCGACCAGTGCACATCGGCAAATCCCCCCGCAGTGTGGTAGGACAAACCCCGTATCGGCTTCGCCTCGCCCAGGTCAATCGTCACCGTGGTGGGCGTCTTTTCCTGGTAGCCCACCGTCGACTTCTGTGCCCAGAAAAAACCGTCCGTGTAGACGCCATCCGTAAGCTGCTTGGCGTCACCAGGATCGCTGCACAGGCGGTAATTCGGCGCCGGCTCCATCGCGTCGCTCGCCCCAAGCGCGATGTTTTCGCTCGGCGCTCTGTCGGAACCGCCCGGTGTGCGGTCGGCGAAAGTGCCGTGCCCTGCGCCCATGCCAGCTCTATCAACAACGCTACCGCAGCTACCGTCCATTTCATTGCGTCTACCTCAATATCTGATGGTTCCCTTTTCACTGCGGAAGCAGCGCAACTACGCCACCAGCCGCCCCAGGCGTCTGTCCTCCTCGACGAGCCACTCCGGGCGATCGCGCGGCACCGGGGGAGGATCCCCCAACCCGTTCTCGCGGCGCCAACGCCGCAGGGGATGCCTGCGGTCCTGTAGCGGCAGCTCGACCACCCTGCTGTAGGCAGCCGATTCGAATATGCCCATCATGATCTCCACCACGTGGCGACCGACCTCGCCGCTGCACTCGTGGTCGCGACCTTCGTCGAGAGCCCGGACAAATTCGTCGGCGAACAGATAGTCGTCGGCGTTGCAGAGTTCCGGGTCGACGTCGTGGGGGAGGATCGGGTCGAGTTCCACCCACTCGGGTCCCGCTGTCTCGTAGTAGCGCGCCGGCAGATACATGGCGCAGGGCTGGCCGTGAAGGTGGTACACCAACTGTTCGATCATCAGGCGCCCCTCGCTGCCGCACAGCTCGATCATCGGATTGACGAGCTCGGGGTATCGGTGGTTCAGCAGGGTTGCCGAAACGCCGTTCTCGAGCTGCAGCACACTGGTCAAGCGCTCGCCCATGATCGTACCCATGCCCACCGGCGCGGTTACCACGTCTTCCGGACTGGCCGGATGCCCGTTGGTGACCGCCGTCGCCGACACCGAGCGGCAATTGCCGCCGATTCCCAGGTAGGTGTTGATCATGTGGGTGCCGATGTTCATCAGGTCGAGACCACCGTAGTATCCCTTGCCGTAGCCGTGGATGTGCTGCAGCTCGCCGATCCGACCTTCTTCCAGCGCCTTGCGGATAGTGTGCATGACGACGCCGGTGCGACCTTGGTGGTGAACGGCGACGCGACAGCCCTTCTCCCGCGCCTTCTCCAGGACCTCATCCGCCTCCTCGAGGTCGACGCAGAGCGGTTTCTCAATGTCGATGTGGACGCCGTGCTCAAGCACCAGCATGGCCAGGCCGTGGTGGGACTCGGTGCCGGTGGGAATAGCGACGATGTCCGGCGCGGTCTCGCGAATCATGCGCTCGGCATCATCGTAGCGGGCGTCGACGCCGAACATCTCGCCGAGCTCGTCGTAGCGCTCGGGCAACAAGTCGCAAAGGCCGACCAACTCGGCGCGGGGGTGGTAGTGGTAACTGGTCGCGGCCGCCCGGCCACGACCGCGACATCCGAGAATGGCCACGCGATAGGTCTTCATGGTACCTCAGTCTATGAATTCGTGTTGAGTGGGCCCTGCGATCACGGCATCCCCATGGGCAGGCGAACGAGAATGACGGCAGGTGGAAGAATCGCAAGATCCAGGTTTGATGATCCCTCTATCCAGCGCAACCACGCGAAGTTGAGGTTCGCTGGACAGGAGCGCGTCGCCGGATCGCCGCTAGGCAGTAGGACAGCGGATAGGCCGTAGCGAGCACGACGATCAGGGGCAAAAGCCGTCCCGACGACAGTTCGAAAGATGGTGTTGAGGCGTGCAGGAATTCTGATCGTGAAATATCATCTCACGTTATGGTATCGTAAAGAGGGGCCGCCGATCGGGCCTTGGGCCCCATCTTGCAGTGGCGCCGTCCCGGCAGCAGAATTCCCACCGCCGTCCGAAGCGGCGCCACGACCGCTCATCGCAGCCACATCCTAACTCTGGACGTGGACCCATAGATGGGGCCAGGTCAGCAGGCGAGACCGTTCAAAGCCTCAGCGTCCAAGTGAAACGAACCCCTGAAAAAGATCTCTGCAGCAGAAGGGAAACCAGAAGGAGGGAACTGTACAGCAGTTGGGTGAAGTGAAGATTTCAGGACCTATAGCCTAACCTTCAAGTTAGAGCCCTTGTCAATAGCGAATTCCCGAAGCCTAGCTGCACTCCAGTCGACTTCGGGAACAGGCTCGGAAGGTTGCCGGAAACGCCCGTCAGCCTACCTCTCAGTGCTTTTTTCGCCTTGCAGCAGCGCACTCAGCGAAACGGTTCAACCGCTTCACGCATAGCGCTGACTTTGTTCAGGGCAATCTCGTCGCTGTTGACCGGCCGATTCGAAAACGTCGCAAATCCGCAGTCGGGATTGATAAAGAGCTGGTCTTGGGGATAGCGCTCGAGGGCGCGCGTGATACTCTGCCGAATTTCCTCAACGGTTTCCACCCGCTCAGTACGCGGATTGACCACGCCCAGACCTAGCTCCTTGCGGCTAAATTCCATCAGATCACCGGCGCGCTC
>CAYWBJ010000304.1:0-4798 GCA_964456165.1 uncultured Gemmatimonadaceae bacterium
CCTGCACGGCTGCCAGGTCGTCAGGAGCTACGACATTCTCGAGTACGACGTAGCCGTCGCGGTTGTACTGCTCGATCGCTTGCTGCGTGTGCATGAGTTGAGCTCGGGTCCTATTCGACTTCGTCTGGGGCCGGCGCAGCGAGCGCAGCACGGCCAGGTCTTTGGCGTTCGAGCGCTGGTCGAGACGGGTGGCGGCCGGGCCGCATTGCCTGGACCAAACTTGGAAGATCTGTCGAGATCGGCCAACACCAGGGAATTTGGGACAGCTGCAATCAGGTGGTGCACGGCGAGGTAGATCATCCATGAGATTCATGCATTGACTCATTCCCTCAGAGAAGCTGAGAGGTCGCATACGTAACTTTCCCCTCCCGTTCCACTGGCCGCTGACGTCCACGTTCCGCCTGCCGGCGACGACGGTGACGATGGCAGCGCGGCAAGGCCCTTCGCGGGCTTGACCCGTGCCCGGGACGCGGTGCACGCATTGCGCTCGCCTGCCGGAACGCAGACAGAAGTGAAGCCGATTGATGTTCGGCCGGGTCTAACGTACGCTAAGTGGTACGGTTAATAGCCATAGGCTGATTAATCATGACTACGATCAATGCCACGAAGCTACCGGCCGAACTTTACAGGCTCCTCCAGCGGGTAATCGAGAACCACGAGCCGGTTCACATCGCCGGGCGAAGGGCAGTGGCCGTGCTGATTATCTGAGGATGACTGGCGCGCAATCCAGGAGATGCTCCACTTGGACTCTGTCCCCAACATGCGCGAGTCCCTCACCGAAGGAATGACAACACCGGTAGAAGATGGCGCTGAAGACCTCGATTGGTGAAGTGGAAACTGGTCTACACTCGATAGGCGCATAAGGATGCCCGGAAGATTTCGGCGGCCGGAATTCGTCCGCGGGTGGAAAAGCTGCTAGATGCTCTGCGAAGAGACCCCTTCGAAATGCCCTTATCATTCAAAACGCTGGTGGGGGATTTGAGTGGTGCCTATTCCCGAAGGATCAACATACAGCACCGATTGGTGTATCAGGTACTGGAAACAGAGAAAACCGTGAAGATCATTCGCGTCTGGATGCTCTCCGAGTAAGGGCCTTGCCCGCACGGCCGACCCGGTGGCACTCCCGACCCAGTCTGATTTGCAGGCCGTTATTCGACTCCGCCACCTGGCCTACCTACCGGCGAGGTTGCGAAGGTCAGGAAGACTTCGTAATCCCGTCTTGACCGCGATCGTCGCGATCTCGAAAGGGCAGAAGTCGACCTCGACGCCGCCGTTGCTGACCTCGAGAGAGTGAATCTGAGTCTCCATCAGGATGGTTGCCCTTACCGGTAAGCCGAAGCGCGCGTGGGTGCGGACTGTGCGGTGCTCTGATTCGCGGAGGCGGACGACGTTGCAGCCGGCGTCGGTCCGGCGACCCGCTCACCGCCTCGGGAGATGCGGGTGGAGCAGCTGGAGCGGGATCGGCAGAACAAACTGCCCATTGCCGCCGGGCCTATAACGGCTCCGGGTAAGCCTCAAGGAGTCGGAGCCCGTTGTTACGGGTCGAATCGGAGACCTTATTCGCCGCCCAATAGGGAGGTGGGGCAAACGCACTCTGCGTGGCCAATGAGGCCGTGCCCAACTTCCTGTACCATAACGGCGGCGACTGGACCTTCACGGAGATCGGTGGCGTGCCAGCATCGGCGCGGTCGAGCGCCTCGCCGGTCTGAAGCCTGATCTGTTCGTCGCGCTGGTCGAAGGCAGGGGCAAGCCGCCCAGAGTCGGCGACCGGCCCCTGAAACAATCGAACAAAGGCAATCGAAGGAACGCCAACATGACAGTTTCCGTGGAAGCGCGTGAGTTGGTGGGATCACCACCCAACTGGGCCCTGTTGCAGCGCCGGCTGTTCGACGCGATCGAGGATGCCGCACCCCAGGTGCTGGAGCGATACACCCATCCGGACGGTCGCCTGTTCTGGCCGCCGAGCCCCGATTTCCAGAGCATCGACGCGCTGGACGACTGCTACGAGAGCTTCCACAACTGGCCCCTGTTCTACCTACTCGGCGGGAGCGACCGATTCCTGGCCGACGGTCAGCGGGAATTCGACGTCATCAACGAGCAGATGAGCCAGCACGGTACTGGCCACGGCTACTCCATGGTGGTCGATGAATACCAGCCGGGTTACGACTGGTTCCACCAGGGTGAAGGAAATTACCTGTTCTACATGCTCTGTATGGCCGATCCGACCAATGCGGCCAACATCGAGCGGTCCCGTCGCTTCGCCGGGCTGTTTCTCGGCGAGGATCCGGCGGTGCCCAATTACGACTCGGAACACCGAATTATCCGCTGCGCCAGGAACGGCAGCAAGGGCCCGGCGCACTGGGCCTTCGAGACCGTCCACTGGCCCTACCCCGGATACAACCTGCCTTTCTACGACGTACCAGGATGCACCAATCACGAGGCGGTGAACGGCGATCCGGCGTTACCCGAGCGGCTGGGCCAGGCCATGTGCGATCGCATGTCTCGCGGTGACGCCGTGGTCAATCTCCTGGCCACCACCCTGGGGGCGAACGCCTACCTGCTGACGGGGGACGTAAAGTACCGCGACTGGGTGCTCGAATACACCGAGGCCTGGATGGAGCGCGCCGACGCCAACGGCGGAATCGTTCCCGACAATGTCGGCCTCTCCGGCGCGGTGGGTGAATACACCAATGGCAAGTGGTACGGATCGATGTACGGCTGGGCCTGGCCCCACGGCTGGCACAGCGTCGGGCAGGCGGTCGGAGTTGCGGCACAGAACAGCGCCCTGCTGACGCGCAATCTCGAATACATGGACTTCGCGCGGTCCCAGATAGACGTCCTCATCGACCGCGGGGTCGAGCGCAACGATCAGCTCTACGTGCCCCACAAGTA
The DNA here is from genome assembly GCA_964456165.1 of uncultured Gemmatimonadaceae bacterium. Lineage (GTDB taxonomy): Bacteria > Latescibacterota > UBA2968 > UBA8231 > UBA8231 > CAYWBJ01. The sequence continues at coordinate 2,893 of CAYWBJ010000304.1, forward strand.
CGACGACCCTGGCCGGGTTGACTACGAACCGGGTGAGTGGATGTGGCACATAACGCGGAAAGAGGACGGCACGGCCCTGCAGCAAGATGGCTGGTTCGAGTTTATGCCCATGTATCCGTCTGACATCGCCCACCTGTGGTGCATGTCGATGGCCGCACCCGATTCAGGCCGGTTCGAACAGACCCGCAAGCGATCGGGTGATCCGTTCGACATCAACTCGTGGCACCACACCAAGGACCAGGGCGGGCACGACTGGGGCTGGATGGCCTACCTGCACGGAGAGTTTCCCGAGTACCCGGAGCGGATCCTGGAGCACAACCTGTCCCAGGTGCAGGGGCGCCTCGACTTCATCGCGCAGGACGAGCAGGAGCCCGCCACCTACAACGACGCCTATTTTCAGCAGCGAAATCCGGTCACCTGCGAGGGCCTGGTGCAGCTCACCATGGGCGCGCCGCTGCCGCATTACAATGGGGGGCTGCTGGTCGCCAGACTGCGCCACTTCGACCTCGAGCGCCGCCGTCCAGGGCTGCCGCCCGACGTGGCCGCGCTGGTGTCGGGGCTGAGCGACGATTGGGCCGAGCTGACTGTGGTGAACACGGGCGCGGAGCGACGGGAACTGATGATCCAGGCAGGAGGCATGGGGGAGCACGAGTTTACCGAAGTCGAGGTAGACGGGGGGGACCGGCGCGTGGCAGTCGACAGCAGGACGCTGGAGGTGGCGCTGCCGCCACACAGCCAGGTACGCCTGCAGTTGGGTATGAAGCGCTTCGACCACGAGCCGGCGTTGGATCTGCCGTGGTGAAGGACGCCCTGAGCCGGGAACAACCGGCACTATCCCGAGCCGTGAACATCACCACCTTAGTCGACCTGCCGAACTACCTGGAACTGGACAAGTCCACGGTCTTTCACGCGCTCAGGCGGGAAAACCGGAGTCTCCGTCCAGACGCTGGAGTGTGTCGTACAGGCAGACCGGGAAGTCGGCTACGTCCCGAACGTTTCCGGGGATGATCGCCGGGCAGATGCTGACCCTGGGGCTATGGCTCATCATTGACTGCCTCACCGGGTGCTCCGGCAAAATCCTGTTCGGCTGGGCTTGAGCTGATAATGGACGGCGGCTGAAGAGTTCCGGGTCGGGAGCGGTGGGTAGCCGAAGCGCGCGGCGCTGCGCGGAGATGCACAGCACCGATAGCACCATTTCACCAACGAACGGAGAATCATGGAAAAGAAGAGCAAGGACAAGCTGCAGGTTGCGTTCATCGGCGCGGGCGGTATCGCCGCGGCGCACATGCGCTATTACAAGGAAATGGCGGATGTCGAGATGGTGGCGGCGGCGGACGTGGTGGCGCAGGCCGTAGAGAGTCGCTGTCAGGAATTCGAAATTTCGGAGGCGTACACCGACTACAGGAAGATGCTGAGGCAGGTCAAGCCGGATGCAGTCAGCGTTTGCACGCCCAATGGCCTGCACGCGCCCTGCACCATCGCCGCACTCAACGCGGGCGCACACGTGATCGTGGAGAAGCCGCTGGCGATGAACGCGCGGGAGGGGGAGAAGATGCTCGACGCGGCCAGGAAGAACCGGAAGAAGCTCGTCATTGGCTTTCAGCACCGCTACGAGCCAAGGACGCAGTTCATAAAGAAGGCGGTCGACAGTGGCGACCTGGGCAAGATCGTGTACGGACGCGTACAGGCCCTAAGGAGGCGCGGCATCCCCAACTGGGGCGTGTTCGGGCGCAAGGACCTGCAGGGGGGCGGGCCGCTGATTGACATCGGCGTGCACGTGCTGGAGACCACGCACTACGTGATGGGCTCACCCAGGCCGGTAGCGGCCAGCGGCAGCACCCACACCTACATCGGCAACAGGAAGTCGGATGTAGTTTCGCAATGGCCCGACTGGGACCACAAGAGC
>CAYWBJ010000305.1:0-5576 GCA_964456165.1 uncultured Gemmatimonadaceae bacterium
CGGGCGATGACGACCCACATGATGGCCGCCTTCCCGTCGGCGACCTTCCACCTGATGTGTGACGCCGAAACCTGGAAGAGCGACGTGGTCATCGCGCGCCTCGCGCCGGTCAACGGCTTCCTTCGCGTCCCGGAGTCGCCCGGCTTGGGTCTGACTCTGGACCGGGAGGAGCTCGAGCGCCTGGAGCCGCTGACCGTGCCCAGACCGGACCGGTGGATTGTGAGCTCCCGCTTCGCCAACGGCACGCGCATGTACAACATCGCCGACCCCGGCGACTCGATGTTCATGGTCCGCCCCGACACCCGCCGGCTCATGCCGATGAGTTACGTCTCCCCCATTGCGACCGAGTACTGGGACGACGACGGCTCGCCGGAGTACCGCACGATGTTCGATCGCATCGAGGGCGAGGGGATGGTGCTCGAGCGTTAGCCCGCGGCGAGCGCCGCACACTGGCCATCGCGTCGCTGGCCTCGCGGGAATGGCCGTCCTCAACGTCGCACAAGCCGACACCCGGTTGGCCCACGCCCACGCCGAGCCTCTATACTTGTCACACTCAGAATCGCAAGAAAGGCAGGGAGAGATGCCCGTTCCGCCGCGCTACCGCGTCATCTACAACTGGGACGGCGCCCCTCACAGCTACTCGCCGGCACCCCAGTCCATCGAGGATTTCCTCGACAAGGCCTACGCCCCCCTGGTCGACACCCAGGTCGATGCGCTGTTCTGGAGCGCGGGAGGACGCGGCTCGCGCTGGCCAAGCGAGGTCGTCGAGTTCATCGGCGAGGGGGAGAGGCGTTACCCGAGTGCCGGCGCCTACACCGCCACCGAGAACATCCTCCAGATGTACGACCGCGGCGAGGACCCTCAGCAGGAGCTTATCGCCCACGGACACGAGCTCGGTCTCCACGTCTATCCATCGATACGGATGAACGACAACCACTTCCACGGCGCGCAAGTCGGCGATCTGGGGTCCCTACTCAAGGCCGATCGGGTCGAGGAGCTGCGCGCCGCACACCCGGAATGGCTGCTGGGCGATCGCAATGCCGAATGGTTCGCGCTGTCGTGGAACATGGCGATACCGCAGATCAGGCAGCGCCGCTACGACCACGTCGAGGAGGTCTGCCGGCGCTACGACTGGGATGGCGTCGAGCTCGACTGGCAGCGTCACGGATTTCACTTCCCCGAGGACGAGGCCTACCGGCTGCGCTACACCCTCACCGACCTGCAGCGGGCCATCCGGCGCATGACCGAAGACCTCGGACGGGAGCGCGGGCGGCCCGTCTATCTGGCAGCACGCGTCTCCGGCTCGCCTGAATCCTGCCGCCGCACCGGCTACGATGTACCCAAGTGGGTCGAAGAAGGGCTGGTCGACGTCCTCATCCCGGCCGGCAACGCCGTCACCGCCGCCAGCATCGACGTGGCCGGGTTCGTGGAGATCTGCCGGGGCACCGACGTCGTAGTCTACCCCGGCTTCGACAGCAATCTCCCCGATCCCTTCGTCGGCCCGGAAGATGAGGATGCGAAGGACATCCTGCGCACGCGGGCGATTGCCAGCCGCTATCACCGCGCCGGGGCGTCCGGCATCTACGTCTTCAACTGGCACGCCAATCGGGATTCGAAACGGCCCCTACTTACCACGATCGGGGCGCCGGAGCGCCTGGAAGGCACGGACAAGATCTACGCAGCGACCCATCGCTTCGTGCAGCGGGAGGGGGCCTGGCGCGGCGCCTTCCGCGTCGACCGGATCTACGGCGAGGTGCCGGTGCCGCTCTACCCCACTCAGACCGGCGACGGCCCCACCGTCACCCTCGACTTAGCCGACGACTTCGACAGCCGGGAGCCGAGCGCGCTCCTGCTGCGGCTGCGGCTGAACGAATGGCTACCGGGGGACTCAGTGCAGGTGTGGTGGTCGGAGGAAGAGCTGCCGGCTCCGAAGATCGAGTATTGCCGACTGGAAAATTCCAGCCCTCCGGGCGGCGCCTTTCAACCACCGGCGCGCTGGCGCGACATCGCCGACTGGAGCACCGCCGTCTGGCTGAGCTGGAGCCTCGAACCTGCACAGGTGCCGACGGGCGAACAGACCGTTCGCGTTGCCGTGCAAGAACGCAACGCCCAGGTCGACGCCCCCCTGATCCTCACCGACGCAGAACTGGTCATCCAATACGAACAGGAAACGACGTGAAAATCACCGAGATCGAATTCTACCGCGTGACCCTCGAGTACGACGAGGATCGGGTCTACGAGCTCATGCACTACCACGCCCTGACCCAGCGCACCATCTACGTTGCCCGCACCGACACCGGCCTGGTCGGTCTCGGCGAAGGCGAGAACCCGCCGCCGCAGGATGTGGTCGCCCAGTACCTGGGCACCAACCCGTTCGACTGGATCGGCGACGAGACTAACCTGGGGCTCGGGACGGCGATGTACGACCTGATGGGCAAGGCGGCAGGCGTACCGGTGTACCAGCTCTTCGGCCAGAAGCACCGGTCCTGGGTGCCGGTGGCAGCCTGGACCGTGAGCACTCACCCGGACCGCATGGCCCGGGCGGTGCAGGCCTACGCCGCGCAGGGCCACACCTGGATGAAGTATCACCTGTCGCCGTTCGAGAACGTCATCGACCAGACCGAGGCGATGCAGAAGGTGGCGCCGAAGGGTTTCCGGATTCACTACGACTTCACGATGCACGGCACCGAGGATCACATGCCCGGGCTCCTGGAAAAGTTGTCCGGGTACGAGATCGCCGGCTGCTTCGAGGATCCCCTGGAGCCGGGGGACATCGACGGCTACGTCGACCTGCGCAAGCGCTCCAGGCTACCCATCGTTCTGCACCACTTCCCGATGCAGGCCACCCACGAGATCTTTCACCGACCGGCGGACGCCTACATGCTCGGCCATTTCAAGATCGGCGACGTGATCAGGAAAGCGGGCCTGTTCGCGGCCGGCAACTACCCTTTCATGATGCAGAATTCCGGCAGCGACATCACCCGCGCCATGACGATCCACATGATGGCCGCATTTCCTTCGGCCACCTTCCACGTCGTCAACGCCACCGAGGTCTCCCGCGAGCGTTTCGTCACCGAGCCCCTGCACCCGGTCAACGGCTTCATCCGGGTGCGCGAGCAGCCGGGACTCGGGGTTGACCTGGACATGGCCGAGGTGCAGCGCCTCGAGCAGGTAGAGCCGCGAACCAAGCCGAGGTTCATCCTGGTCTGCCAGTACGACAACGGGACCACGCTCTATACCAGTCCGGATCCTGGGAACCCGCACTTCATGGTGCGCCCAGACTGGAGTCGCCGGTTGCCGCCCGTCAGTTTCGTCTCTCCCATGCGGACCGCCTACTGGGACGACGACGGTTCGGAGGAGTTCGGCGCAATGATGACCCGAATCGAGGCGGAGGGCGGGGTCCTCGAAGCGGCTGGGCGGTGAAGACTGATGCCCCTGAGCGAAGAGCAAGCCCGCTTTTTCGATCTCTTCGGCTACCTGAGCTTCCCCGGCCTGTTCGCGACCGAAGCCGAGGCGATCACCGAGGCGTTCGAAGCGGTCTGGGCGGAGCAGGGCGACGGCCACGACGGGCGTCCGCACGACCACGAGGAAAACTCCTCCCTACTTCCTTTCATCGACCGCCATCCCTACCTGTGCGCGCTGCTCGACGACGAGCGCGTCGAAAGCATCGGGGCCGGCCTGCTGGGGGAGGACTTCAACTACATGTCGAGCGACGGCAACTTCTACGTCGGCGACACGGTCTGGCATTCGGACGGCTACAAGCGCCCGCTCGCCTACCGCTCGCTCAAGCTGGCCTTCTACCTGGATCCGGTGGGGCAGGATTCCGGCTGCCTCCGCCTCGTTCCCGGCAGCCACAGGATCGGCGAACCCTATGCCGAAGGAGTGCACCAAACGATCCCCACTTCCGGTGCGAACAACACTGATGTGATGTGGGGCATTCCCGGGACCGACGTCCCTGCCATGGCGCTCGAGACGCAGCCGGGTGACGTAGTCGTCTTCAACCATCGCATCAAGCACGCCTCCTTCGGCGGCGGCACCCGCCGGCGCATGTTCACGATCAACCTGCAGCAGCGCTTCCGCGCCGGGGACGAACAACTGCTGCGCGACTGCATCAGCGACGTTGCCCGCTATTGGAGTGAGCGGGCGTACGGATCGCTGATGGTGGCGACCGCCGGGCCGCAGCGCATGGTCCATCTCGAGCAGCGCCTCGCCCACGACGGCCACCTGCCCGAACTGGTGGCGCGGGCGAAACGCGAGATGAGCGAGCCCAGCCGGTTCTAGCTGACTGGCGCTCGCGACACGGAAGCAGGCATGGCCAACTCCGAACACATCGCCCGGGTTCTCGAAGGTTCCGCCTCCTGGAACCACTGGCGCCGCGAGCATTTCGACGTCGTACCCGACCTGCGGGTCGCGCATCTACGGCACGCCGATCTTGCCGGTGTCGACCTGGCGAATGCCATCCTTTCCATCGCGATCCTCCACGGGGCCGACCTGACCGGCGCCAACCTGCGCGGCGCCGATCTCAGCAGCGCCAATATGACGGATGTCGTGCTCCGCGGCGCCGACCTGCGCGGCGCCGACCTGCGCGGTGCCAAGCTCAACGGCGGTGATCTGCGCGGGGCCGACTTCTCCGACGTCGATCTGCGCGGCGGCGTGCTCTACAAGTCGAATCTCGCGGCTGCGACCCTGTCCGGCGCCGACCTAGGCAGCGCCCTGATCTACGATGCGAGGAACCTGACGGCGAAGCAATTGTGTAGCGCCGGTTCGCTGTGGCTGACCGAACTTGACGAGCGCCTGGGTCTGGTCGAGCAACACTGCCCCCACCTCCTGGAGCGGCCGCGGTCATGACGGGAAGCACCCTCAAGGAGACCTGACAATGACAAGAACTCGCACGGTCGGCGAGATTGGTTTCGCCGTCCTGCTCGCGGCCATCGCCACACCCGGTGTCGCACCGGCCCAGCCGGGCTCCCCCCCGGGCACCTTCGAGCTGACGCCCAAAACGCCCGTGGAATTGCAGCCCACGCCCGTCAAAACAGACGCGCGGTTCGACTTTCTGCCGGACGATCTAACCTTGAATCTGCCGCCCGGGTTCAGCGTCCGCGTCTTCGCCGCCTTCGACATCACGGCCGAGGGGCCGCGCTTCATGGCATTCGACGCTGCCGGCGTGCTGCACGCGGCGAGCACAAGCGCGGACGAAATCGTCGCCCTGCCCGACCAGGATGGCGACGGCGTTGCGGACGAGGTCCTCGTCGCCGCATCCGATTTTCAACGAGCCCACAGCCTCGCCTTCCACCAGGGCGACCTGCTGGTGGGAGACCGCGGCCAGATCGTCCGCCTTCGCGACCCGGACAGCGACGGCGTCTACGAGGAGCGCGGCAACCTGGTGAGCAACATCCCCACTTCCGGATCGCACTCGACGCGGACGATCGTCGTCGACGAGGCCAATGATAAGATCTACCTGTCGGGCGGCTGGCCGGTCGACATGGGCCGCGTCAGCGAACGCGAGCGCGGCGTGATCCTGCAGTTCAACACCGATGGCAGCGGCCGGCACATTTTCGCCAGCGGCATCCGCAACG
>CAYWBJ010000306.1:0-1605 GCA_964456165.1 uncultured Gemmatimonadaceae bacterium
CCTCCTGGCGTTCCCGGCCCGTCAGGCGGCGCACGACATCCCCGCCGACGTAACGGTCCGGGCATTCGTGAAGCCAGAGGGGCAGCGGCTGCGGCTCCTGGTCCGCGTGCCGCTCGAGGCGCTATCCGACATGGCGTTCCCGACCATCGGCCCGGGATTCCTCGATTTCGAGCTCGCCCGGGAACGGAACCAGTTCGAAGACGCCGCCATGGTCTGGATGGGGCAGGAAGTCCAGATCTTCGAGAACGACGTCCGGCTGGAGTGGCCCGAGGTCACGGCGATCAAGATCTCGCTGCCCTCGGATCCGTCCTTCGAGACCTACGAGACCGCGCTGGCCCACGTCCAAGGTCCCCTGCTCGCCGCCGGCACCCAGCTACCCTGGCAACAGGCGGTGCTCGATGTCCTGTTCGACTACGACATCCAGTCCGACCAGTCCGACTTCTCGATCCAGCCCAGCCTCGAGCGGATGGGACTGCAGGTCACTACCGTGCTCCGGTTCCTGGCGCCCGATACTCCCGAGCGCGCCTTCGAACTGCATGGCGCCCCTGGACTAGTGCGACTAGACCCGCGATGGCATCAGGCGGCGTTCCGCTTCGTGGCGATGGGATTCGAGCATATCCTCGACGGCATCGACCATCTGCTCTTCCTGGCCTGTCTGGTCATTCCCTTCCGGAAGCTGCGCGCCTTGGCCATCATCGTCACCGCCTTCACCGTGGCGCATTCGGTCACCTTGATCGCATCAGCCTACGACCTGGCACCCGACGCCCTCTGGTTCCCGCCGCTGGTGGAAACCCTCATCGCCATGTCCATCGTGTACATGGCGTTCGAGAACATCGTCGGCGCCCAGGTTCAGCGTCGCTGGGCAATCACGTTCCTGTTTGGCTTGGTGCACGGGTTCGGCTTCTCGTTCGCACTGCGGGAGACGCTGCAGTTCGCCGGGTCGCACCTGCTGACGTCGCTACTGGCCTTCAACGTCGGCGTGGAGCTCGGCCAGCTCCTCGTGCTGGTAATCCTAGTTCCGTCGCTCGGCCTGCTGTTTCGCTACCTGGTGGCGGAGCGGGTAGGCACCATCATCCTCTCGGCGCTGGTGGCCCACACCAGCTGGCACTGGATGACGGAGCGGTGGGGAGTGCTGACCCAGTACGACATTACGTGGGCCGCCTTCAGCCAGGCGATGTTCACTGGCGGCATGCGCTGGATGCTTCTGACGCTCCTGCTCGGCGGCTGCGCCTGGTATGGCTACAAGGCGATGCAGGCGCCAGACCCCAAGCAAGCCCCCGCCGACTAGCTCCCCCCGTGTCAGCTCTCCAACGCCGCGCGAGCGGCCTGGTATTTCTGGATTAGCCAGTGAGGGCACGTGTCCTCGTCGGCGTAGAGCCGCTCACAGTCGTCACAGCGCACGCACTCGCTGACGAGAATCTTCGGGCCATCAATGGCCCCCCACTCGCAGGTTTTCTCGCACAGCTTGCAGGTCTGACATTCGTTCCAGCGCTTGATACGGAATACCGTCAGGTTCGACAGCAAACCAAGACCGGCGCCCACCGAGCACAAATACCGGCAATAGAGATTCCGCACGAAAATCGTGGCCAGTAGCAGTACTGCGAG